>DRJW01000261.1 GCA_011052055.1 Nitrospirota bacterium | reverse complement strand
TCCCGATTATAGAAAGAGTCACCAAAAGCTCGACAAGTGTAAAACCAGCCGAGCCGGGGCGGCGTTTACCGTCGCCTGCGCCTGTATGGCTCATTCTAACTCCCAGCTGTTTATGTCGGCGAATTTACCTTCGCCCCCCTTTTCACCGTCCGGGCCGTATGACGAAAGATCGTAATCACCGGACGCGCCGGGAGAGAGATAGACATAATCCCCGCCCCACGGGTCTTTCGGTAATTTTTTCAGATATCCGTCTATCCGCCATTTGCGCGGAATCACGCCTGTCGCCGGTTTTTCCACAAGAGCGATAAGCCCCTGCTCGGTGGATGGAAAACTCCCGGAGTCGATCCTGTAGAGGTTCAGCGAAGTTTCGATCGACTTGATGTCCATCATCGCCTTTGTTCTTCTCGCCTCTTCCGGGCGGCCCATTATCCTGGGGACGATAACCGTGGCTAAAATTCCAAGAATTACGACGACCACCAATACTTCTATAAGCGTAAAACCTTTCCTGCGATGTCCGATCTGGCTCATCATCCGCTCACTCCTATACAAAGTTGTTTTTTTAAAAGCTGTCACTGAACAATCTGGCTCAACTCGAAAATTGGAAGCAATATGGCCATAACTATAAACCCGGTCACCGCTCCCATAACAAGGATTAAAAGAGGCTCCACCAGCGAAGTCAGCGCCGACAGGGACGACTCGACCTCGAAATCGTATGATTCGGTGATCTTCTCAAGCATCTGATCCAGCGAGCCGGATCGCTCCCCGGCTGATATCATCTGCGTCACCACCGGCGGAAACAGGCCGGATTTTCTAAGAGGGTCGGCTATGGCCTCCCCTTCAGTTATGTTCGTGATCGCGTTGTCGATAGCCTCCGCTATGGCCGTGTTGCCGACAGCTTTTTCTGTGATTCGGAGCGCTTCGATAAGCTCGACTCCTCCCGCCAGCAAAACGCCAAGCGAGCCTGCGAACCTGGCTATGGCGGCGTTCTGGACGATAGGGCCGAAAATAGGGATTTTCAGCGACAGGCGGTCGAGCCTTTTTCTTCCGTTGTCCGTCGAAATATACCGGTAAACGAGCCAGCCGATAACCGCCAGGCCAACGAGGATCGCCCACCACCAATTGGCCATAAAGTCGCTTATCCAGAGCAGGATAACCGTGGGAAGGGGCAAGGCCTGCTCCATATCCTCGAACATCGACCTGGTTTTCGGCACAACGTAACCTAAAAGAAACATCAAAACGCCGGAGCCGACGATGGTCATTATCACAGGATAAACCATCGCCGCCGTCACCTTTGTTTTGCGCCTCAGACGGTTCTCTCCAAACAGAGCCAGCTTGTTGAGTGTCTGCCCCAGAGAGCCTGACGCCTCTCCCGCCCTGACAAGGTTTACGTACATCGGGTCGAAGCAGGAAGGATGACTTTCCATCGCGCCCGCCAGCGACGACCCGGAGGAGACCTGCTCGCGCACGTTGGTGATAACTTTTCTGAACCTTTCGTTAACCGCCTGGTCGATAAGCGCGTCGAGCGACTCAACCAGACGTAGGCCCGCGCCCTGCAAGGTGGCCAACTGCCGGGTAAAGTCTGATATATCCTTTACGGTGATCCTGTTGAACAGGCTCGAAAGCGGAGCGCGCTGAATTTCTCTGGCGGTCGTGTCGTAATCGACGTTTGTAGACATAATCCCCTGCCGGCGCAGTTTTACGCGGGCGGATTTAACGTTGTCGGCGTCCACCACGCCAGCCACTTTTTTCCCCGTCTGGCTATAGCCTTTATATTCGAATACCGGCATATCCTCAGTTTAAACCCTCACGCTATATCGGACGTAACGCGGGCCACTTCCTCAAGAGAGGTCACTCCACGGATCATCGTGTCGAAACCGTTTTCGCGCATACCGGTAAACCCGCGTTTTTGCGCTGTTTTTCTTATCATGGTCGAGTCTGCTTTTTTGGCTATCAAGGCGCGCGTGTCATCGTCGATCACCAGCAGTTCATAAATGCCGGTTCGCCCCCTGTACCCTGAGTCCCTGCATTTGGAGCATCCTTGCGCTTTATAAAAAAGCGTATCGGAGGGAATGGAGGAGGGGTCGACTCCCAGCCCGGACAACTGTTCATGATTAGGCTCGTAAGGCTTACGGCAATCTTTACACAACACCCTGACAAGCCGCTGGGCCAGCACGCCCACCAGCGAAGATGAGATAAGAAACGGCTCGATGCCCATCTCCACAAGCCGGGTCACCGCCCCGGCTGAGTCGTTGGTATGGATGGTGGAGAAGACAAGATGTCCCGTCAGCGACGCCTGCACGGCGATTTCGGCTGTTTCAAGGTCGCGAATCTCCCCCACCATTATCACATCCGGATCCTGCCGCAGGATCGAGCGAAGCCCTGTGGCGAATGTAAGCCCCACTTTCGTATTCACCGGCATCTGGCCTATACCGGAAAGCTGATATTCGATTGGGTCTTCGACGGTGATGATATTTTTATCCGCCGAGTTTATACGGCTCAAGGCGGCGTAGAGCGTCGTTGTTTTGCCGGAGCCGGTGGGGCCGGAGATCAGGATGATGCCGTGGGGTAAATGGATAAGTTTCTCTATGACTTCCAGGGTGTCTTGATTAAACCCTATGCTCGTAAGGTTAAGTAGCATTCCGGCTTTGTCGAGAAGCCGCATCACGACCCGCTCACCATGGGAAGTGGGTATCACGCTGACCCTTATGTCCACTTCGTTGCCTGCTATTACTATCCTGATCCTCCCGTCCTGGGGAAGCCTCTTCTCGGCGATGTCGAGACCGGCCATGATTTTCACTCTCGATACGATTAACGACTGCAGACGCTTGGGCGGCTGAACCACGTTTAACAGCATGCCGTCGATCCTGTAACGCACGGCCAACTCCCGCTCGTATGGCTCTATATGGATGTCCGAGGCTTTCTCCTTTACGGCCTGAACGAGGATCGAATTGACCAGTCTTATGACAGGGGCCTCGGCGGAGGTCTCCAGCAGGTCTTCGGGCAGGCCGTGGAGAAGCGAGTCGATATCGCCTTCCTCTTGTATGTCGTCGATGATCTCACCGGCGGAATCGGCGGAAAGATCGTAGGCCCGGTTTATAGCCTCGATCATCACATCCTCTGGAGCCACCACAGGTTTGACCGGCATACAGTAAAGGAGGCGCAGGTCGTCTAGCGGCTGGGTGTCGAGCGGGCGGGCGGTGGCGGCCACAAGGTTGTCATCCTCTATTTTCAGGGGAAGTATCAGGTTCGCCTTTGCGAACTGGAACGAGGCTTTTGAGATCAGCTCAAGATCCAGATGTTCGACTTCGATAAACTCGATCCATTCAAGGCCCAGCTCTCCGGCCATCTCTTTCAGGCTTTTTCCTTCACCCCCGGCAGGGCTGTCGTCATCGCCGCCGACGGAGCGGGTGATAGTGGCGCCCATCAGTCACAAATCCTCATCATCATCATTTAGCCCCGGACTATTGTCTGTTTTCGTGTCGTTCTTTTTTTCGGCAGGAGGCTCCGGTTTTCTCTGCCTGACCGCCGGCTCCAGCTCTTTCGGGTTCTTGGTCATTTCAAAAATACTCTGTTTTCTGTCGGTTACTTTGGCCACATCCATGTCGTTATTGATGATGTGTGGAGTCAGGAATATCAGCAGATTGGTTTTTTCCTTGCGTTTCGTCTGCGATTTAAAAAGCCAGCCTAAAAGCGGGATATCGCCGAAGAAGGGGACTTTTCTCTCCACATCGTTCAGGTTGTCGCGTATGAGACCTCCGATCACTATGTTTTGTCCATCGCGCACGACCACTGTGGTATCCACAGACCTTGTAAAGGTGATAAGGTCTGTGGCCTTATCGAGCTGTGTCGGAGATATTGATGAAATCTCCTGATATACATCAAGCTTGACTATATCCGATTCGGAAATCTGCGGCTTGAT
>DRJW01000260.1 GCA_011052055.1 Nitrospirota bacterium | reverse complement strand
AGGGTCTCAAGCGACGCGCGGGTCAGCTTGTGCCCTTTTTCCATCTTGAAAAAGTTGGTGATCCACTGGGCGTACTCCTGGTTCGTCGTCATCCTCCATCCTTCGGCGACCTCCGCTATCCTCAGGGCGCCGGAGGCGTAATCGCCCTCAAGATCGGCCATGATCCGCTTGAGCTCATCGTCCGTCAGCTTCTCTTCGAACAACGCCACAAGTTTTTTGACCGTCACAGGAGCGTCGGAGACGAACAGAATGTTTTCGATGATAGCTTTAATCTCATTACGATCCATTATTGTCTCCCTTGCCCTCTTCTGCCTTCTCGTTATCTGTCACACCGCCCTCTTCGATATTCCTGTAGATAAGAATCTCGCCGCTATATCTCGCCTGGTTTACCCGCAGTAGCTTAAGCCGTATAAGCTCTAACAGAGCGAGGAAAGTGGCGATGACTTCCATGCGGTTTTTGCCGAACTCAAACAAAGCGTCGAATGTGAGGTAATCGACCGATTCGAGCCTTGATACTATCTCATTTATTTTGTCGGTGACGGAAATTTCATCCAGAGTGACGCTAAGCTCTTTTGAGCCTCCGTAATTGTCGAGCACACGTCTGAACGATTTTATCAGCTCCAGCACGTTTACATCAAGGAGGAGGTCGGCTTTGTCCGGCGCGTCGTCGCTTGCCGGCGTCCGTGTGAAAATCATCGATTGCTCGAACTCTTTTTCCTTTAGCGTGAGGGCGGCTTCCTTATATTTTTTGTATTCGACAAGTTTGGCGATCAGCTCCTCGCGAGGATCGACGCCATCGTCGAGGTCGTCTTCGATCTCTTCATGTTTGGGAAGGAGCATTCTCGATTTTATATAGGTAAGATGGGACGCCATGACAAGATACTCGCCGACGATATCGAGATTGAGCGCTTTCATCAGGTCGAGGTACTCAAGGTACTGCTGTGTGATCCTCGCAATGGGGATATCATAGATATCCACCTCTTCGTCCTTGATTAGATGGAGAAGCAGATCGAGCGGCCCTTCGAAAATATCGAGTTTGACGTTGTATGACATTTAAAGTTGCAAGACGTAGCGGTTGATTATAATTTCGCGCCATTATACCCGAAAAACGCCGGAGGCGGACAGTCTTGATTATACGCTGATATTCAAGGGGTTTTATCGGTTGTGGGAAGCTGGGCGCCGCCCCTGTATCACATTCAAAAGCGTTATCGCCGAAAGGTCACGCGCCCGCAACCAAAAATATTTATAAGTTGTGAGTTTGCTATACTGCGTATGCAAGCTCCAGAAGAAAATTTCTGGTGAATGACGGAAAAAGATAAATGACATGAATTTTAGGGGTTCACTTTAATCTATTCACGCGGTTAACGGATGGAGGCCATATGAAACGGGTTTTGCTCGCGTTTGCACTGATTTTGTTTCCCACGACAATATACGCGGAAAATATCCCGCCCCAGAGGGAAAAGTTGCAGTTCCAGGATTTCACTCTGGAGCTTCCGCTGGGGCTGGAAGCGGATCGATTTTATGTTCCTGACGATAACCAGATAAGCGCGGATAAAGTGGAGCTGGGCCGCGCCCTGTTTTTCGACCCCAGGCTTTCCGCCGACGACTCGGTGGCCTGCGCGTTTTGCCATGTGGCGGAAGACACGTTTACAGACAACCTTCCAACATCGATCGGAATCGAAGGGCAAAAAGGAGGCAGGAACGCCCCGTCGATTATCAACCGCGCGTTTTCAAGGGAACAGTTCTGGGACGGGAGGGCCGCCTCGCTTGAAGAGCAGGCGAAAGGGCCGTTGACAAACCCTGTGGAGATGGGGATGCCGAGCCATGATGCGGTGGTGAAAAAAATAAGCGCTATCAAAGGTTACCGGGAATGGTTCAAGCGGGTGTTCGGAAATGAGGTGAACATAGACGATCTTGCAAAAGCCATCGCAACGTTCGAGAGGACGGTGGTATCGGGCGGGTCGAAAATGGACAGGTTTACTTTCGGCGACAAGTCTGCGCTTTCGGCGTCGGAAAAAAGAGGTTTCGAGCTTTTCGAGGGGAAGGCGCGGTGTGTCCAGTGCCACAACGGCTTCAATTTTACGGACGAGCAATATCACAACATAGGTGTCGGCTGGGATACAGGAAAGGTCGATCTGGGGCGTTATACTGTTACGAAAAGGAGAGAGCATATAGGAGCGTTCAAAACCCCGTCTCTTCGTGAGATCACCACAACAGACCCGTACATGCACAACGGCTCCATCGAAACCCTGGAAGAGGTTATAGAATTTTACAACCGTGGCGGCGTCGGCAACCCTTTTCTGGATATCGAAATGAAACGGCCCAGCGCGTCCCTTGAGGAGATGCTCGACGCGCTGGACAGAATAGAAGGTCTGGTAAAACTTGAAAGCGATGAAGGAGCCGCGCTGAACCTGACGAGGCGGGACAAAGCCGACCTGCTCGCTTTTTTGAAAACCCTCGACGGCAAAGGCTGGAGAAAAATAGAAGAGCCGGACTCGTTTCCGAAGTGATCGAATTCGCCAGGGATACTTTATGAAGATACCGTCTACGAGCTTGAAATTGAGAATTTGAGTTCTGTCTGATATTAACAAAGCCGCTTACCTTTTGCGCCCTCCTGTACAGCCTGGGACATAGGTAACACAATAGTCCGGGCGGATGGGTAACAGATTAGACCGGGGACATAGGTAACACAGGCTT
>DRJW01000259.1 GCA_011052055.1 Nitrospirota bacterium | reverse complement strand
TCGCCGTCATAATCGGCGCAACAAGGAGTCACCCTGCCGTCCCACAATACAACCAGCCGCCCCTGCGTCCGTCCCCACAGCTCCTCGCACCGGTTTCGCCGGGGGACTTTAGAAAGAAGGGGTTGCAGTTTCACATAATCGGCCACCCCCCTCCACCTGTCGACAAAAGCAGGTCCCGCGCGCCGTCGTTCATTGCCCGGCGCCGTCATCACAACGCCGATACGAAGGTTTGTTTCGACCTCAGCGCGGGCCGAGACTGCAAGCTCCATCGCCGTGGCTACCTTCGCGAGCGGGAAACGGCGTATCGCTTCATGGCGCCGGGGAGATCCGTCGAGGGAGAATTCGAGGATGTCGAGCCCTGCTGTAATTAACCGCTTTGCCATAGGAGCGTCGAAAGAGGCGCCGTTGACGCAAAGCAATACCGTTTTCACTCCATTTCTTTTTGCATAGGCGATCATGCCGGGCAGTTCCGGGTGCAGAGTCGATTCCCCCCAGTTGTTCAGGCTCACCCTGGTAACGCATTTTGTCGTGTCGATAATTTTTTCGAACAGCGCCCTATCCATAAATCCCTCCGGGCGGCTCATCTTATGGCGTCCGTGGGCGGGACAGACGCCGCACGAGAGGTTGCACGTGTTCGTCGGCTCTACGATCAGGGAGGTAAGAGACTTAATTAAGGCAGGTTCGGCGCGCGCCATATCATTGTTTCCGGCGGAGGACCAGATAGATTTCAGCCGCGTATTCCTTCATGGTTCGGCCCACTTCGAAAAAAGCGGAGAGCAGATCGGGAGACCAGGTTTCCATCTGGGCGTTGGAAAGGGGTTTGATGAAAAACCCTCCATCGTCAATAACCTGAAGACCTGCCGCTGTTGCGTCCGCCACCAGCGCTTTTTTAGTGTAGACACGCCGGTGGCCCAGCTTCTGATCCGCTTTGGAAAGGCCGGTTACGCTCTTGATGAGCCCCATGGCCACACCTATCCGCCGATGAAGGCTCATCGCGTGAGGAACCTGGGCGATAAGAATTCCCTCATCGATCAGCAGATCGGCGCCCGCTTTAAGGGTGGCCACCGGATCTTCCACATGCTCTAGGATATGGGCCTGAATGACAGTGTTAAACAGCCCCAGATCGTTGGGCATCGCCTCAAAAAAAGTATTTACAAAGGTTACATTGTCGCGCGCGCCCATGCGGTCTTTGGCCCGATCTATCTGGGTGGCCGAAGCGTCGATGGCGGTGACACGCTCGAACCGGTCGGCCAGGGTTTGCGTCATGCGTCCGTCAGCGCAACCCATTTCAGCAATGGCCGGGCCCCTGGCGAGATCGGATAGATAGCGGGCGGTATAGTCGATTATAAGGCCGTTGACTCCGTCAAAAGTTGAGAACCATTCGGCCACACCCTCCAGCCTCTGGCGCTCGGTCTCGCTCATCAGGCCGCATTCCAAAAAGAGGCGTGGCGCTGGTCGCAGAAGGCTTCGAAATTTGTGATGGCCACTCCGGCTTCCTGCGCTGTCTCGTACAATTTTAATGTGTGGGCAAAGCTTGCGTCCCATTCCCGGTTAGTCCAGTCGTGCATGATAAACGAGAGAGTCTTGCCGGTCTGTTTCGCCTCGGCCAGAAGATCATGGCAAAAGGAGTAATATCCGGCGGCGGAGCCTGCGCCATATTCCTTGATCCAGGCGGCGTCCTGCCAGCCCTGGTTCGGAATCTCTAGCAACGCCTTTTCTTGTCCGATGTCATACCAGTGCGGCTGGGCCGACAGGGGAGTAGGATTCCATCCATCCGCGTTTCTGCACCATGTCACCGAATATTCGAGCCCGGCGTCGAGAAGAATCTTCACCAGGTCGGGCCGATCCTGCAAACCGAGATGATAACCCCTGGCCCCTTCCACGCCGCGGCAGGCTCGCCCGAAGATGTCGGCGATAAAGCGCGATGTCCTCTCCACCTCTTCACGCGCTCTTTCAGGCGGAACGCCCGGCAGGTGGACAGATGTTCCGTCGTGGCGCCGTTCGTCAATATCCTTGAAAGCGACATGCGACCAGGTATGCTGGGCAAAGCCGAAGAGCGGATTGTCGGCAAACCGCTTAAGATCGGCGAGATTGGTTTCGATACTCTTGCCCAGAAGGAAAAAGGTCGCCGGCAGGTCCGCCTCTGTGTGGACGGCGTAGACCGTTTCGAGGAACTTTCTGGTTATGGCCGGATTGTCGCTTTTCTCGATGGTATAACCGATTACGACTGTCGCCTTCTCTGGCGCCGCCGGGATCAATCGCATTGGAAAGAAGCCTCGGTCTCTTCGCGGAAAATGTTAGTCTTGAACTCTTTACTGTAGCGATCCTTGACCAGGTTCATGTTCTCCTCCCTGTTTTGCCGCCAGGCCATGTGGCGTGTCCGTTGCAGGTCGGCCGAGGTCCAGTGAGGCGATTTCACGTTTGCCATGGAGTAGCGGATATGGGAAGTGTCGAAGCCGTCCACCAGATAGCCGCCATCGATTATTTTGTCGTAAAGCTCACTGCCCGGGATCGGGTTGGCGATGAAGAATCCGACATCGTCGAGTTCCAGCGACAAGGCGTAGTCTACGGTCGCCTTGATATCGTCCATGGTCTCTCCCAAAACGCCGATCATGAAATAGCCGCAGATAGCAAGCCCCAAATCGCGTCCGATGCCGGTAACCTTCCGGGTATAGTCTAGTTGAACCCCTTTCCCCATGTCGTCGAGGTAGCGCTGGTTGGCCGACTCGACGGCAAGATAGAGGGTGTCGCATCCCGAAGCCTTGAAAAGAGGGAGATTTTTTTCGTTTAGCAGTTTTACCTGCATGCCGTGGGGCATCGACCAGTTGACGGAATAATCACGCTCCACCAGTATTTTACAAATATCGAGCCATCGACGCATGTTGGAGAGGCAATTGTAATCTTCGAACTGAATCTCCTCGATGCCATAATTTTTAACAAGAAGATCTATCTCTCCGATCACGTTTTCGGCGCTCCGCACCCTGTAGCCGGACCCTTTGCTGACATTCTTGCCGCAGTAGTGGCAATCGTGAACGCAACCTCTGGAGGTCTCCATCAGCGCATAATGACGTGTGCCGAAACTGCCAGTGCCCACCCCCACCGACGAATAGCTTCTCATCGGCAATATGTCCCATGCAGGGTAGGGAACGGTGTCCAGGTTTTCGATCTGGGATGTTTTCGGTTGAACTACTATGCCCTGTCCGTCGCGATACGCCAGGCCGTCGATGGCCGAAAGTCCCTTTCGCCCCGCCGTAATTGCGGCAAGAAGGGAGACAACGGTCTGCTCTCCCTCTCCGATGACGGCGTAGTCGAGCTCTTGAAAACCGAGGGCCTCGTCAGGAAAACAAGAGGGGTAGCTTCCCCCCAATATAGTGACAATCCGCCGGTTCACCTCTTTGGCGGCGCGGCAGACTTCCATGCTCTCCCACTTGCGGATACTCTGAATGGCCGAAACGCCAACTACTTCCGGATTTACCTCCCGGATACGGGCGACGATCTGCTCGTAGGGCATGCCGTAACGGATAAAGTTTTCGCGCGCCGGCGTCTCGACATCGAAGTGGTCGACGACACAATCGAGAAAAAAAACCTCATGGCCAGCGTTGCGTAATACAGAGGCGATGTAGGCCAGACCAAGAGGATGAACCGCGAATTTTCGCTCAAGACGTGTTTTTATAAGATTGCACGGGGGCTGAACCAGTAATACCCTCATAGAAAAACTCCCTTGTCATTGCTCGACTATTTTACAATACCGCTTCGCCGCATTTTATCATGCTCTTTTAGTTTCCGCTAAATCACCGGGAATCCCTAACCTGTAATCCGCGCTCCAGCAAGGGGATCAGCCCCCTGATGTCGGGTAGCAAGGCATCGGGCCGCTCTCGCTCAAGGACAGCGCGGTTACGAATGCCCGACTCCACCGCTACCGCCACAGCTCCCAGGCTACGGGCTGTCACGATGTCTACTTCGGTATCTCCCACAAAATAGAGAGAGCCGATATAGCCATCCAGAATCCCACTGCGCCGCACCAGCCTTTCCTTGGCGCCCGCGTCTCCCGCGTTGTTGTCTTCAGACAAAACCGCACAGAACAACGACATAAGGCCCAGCCGGTCTAGCTGTCGTATCAACGGGCCGCGCCGATTGCGTAACGTGGCTATATATCTATCGGCTAAGCGGGGCAATGACTTGATTGCCTCCTCGAAAAATGGATGGAGCCGGTCGCGGGCCAAACACTGTTCAGTTTCGATCAGGGCCATTCGCTCATTCCAATAGGCGGCAAAGCGGCGATCCGGCAGGCCTGAGCGGCGTACAATCTCCTTTTCCGGGATACGCTGGCGTTTTAACTCCCAATAACCGGCATCGTCGAGCAAAGGGCCAGTGGCGCCATGTTTGGCCGCCAATGATCGGTAGAGATGGATATAACGGGGGCGAACGTCAAGAATCGGTCCGTCCAGGTCAAAGATTATCTTCATCGATAAATATCTCTTCCCAATAGCGGGTCATTAAAAGACCGGCCTGAAAGTCGGAGCCCGGACGAGCTGTAACTTTAAGGCCGCGCACAAGATCGACAAGCAGGGCGGGGCCGTTGAGGCCGGCGGCGACAGTGAGGGGGAGGGCGCCCG
>DRJW01000258.1 GCA_011052055.1 Nitrospirota bacterium | reverse complement strand
CAGCGGATAGTAAAAATCCTTGATTTCGGCCTGGCCAAGGCCATGCAGGCTGACGGCGGAGGAACTATGGACACCGAGCTTACCCAGCAGGGCAGGGTACTGGGGACTCCGGCGTATATGTCGCCGGAGCAGGCCAAAGGCGAGACGGCGAAGATAGGGCCACCCAGCGATATCTATTCCATGGGCGTGATTTTCTATCATATGCTTTCCGGTAAGCTTCCGTTCCAGTCGGACACGCCCTGGGGGGTGATGCACAAGCATATATCAGAAACACCGTCGCCTTTACGCGAGGTGGCCCCTTCGGTTCCTGAAAATGTGGAAAAGGTTATCATGCGTTGTCTGGCCAAAGAGCCGGAGGAGAGATACAAATCCGCGCTGGATGTAAAACGCGCGTTCGCCGGTAAACAAGCTGGCGACAGCGCTGGATTCGACCAGTTTGAGGGAACCATCGCCGATGCGACCATTATGGATGCGCCTGTGGCGCCAGAAAAGAAAGGATCGAAAGCAGGTGTGGTGGTTGCGCTTATGTTTCTTGTCCTGGCCGGAGCCGGTTATTTCGGTTGGCTGTTTTATAAGAAACCGGTAGATGACAAACAGACAGCGACAGCTCCGAAAGAAACGGCGCCCCCGCCCAAGCCAAAAGCGGTAAGCAAACCTGTGACCCTTGCCGGCCCGACAGCGATGTTCCGTGGCGGCGCGGCGCGCTCCATGGGCGTTAAACAAGTTAACATGACGGATAAAAAACAACTCCAGGATTGCGTATACCTTGGGTTAGTGAAAGGGTGGAGCTGGAAGGGCGGTTGGTTGGGGCGAGAAGCCGGCGAAAAAAATTCAATGAACTCTGCGCTGAAAAAAGCAAGTAAGCTTGGAGCTACACACGTGTTGTGGACGAAAAAAACTCACAATTTTGGAACGGGTGTTAAGGGTAAAACATATAAATGCAAGTAACGGTAAGATGCCATCTTGTCCGGGATACGGAGAGGAGATAGCTACCCATGGCTCTAATCAAATGTCCTGAGTGCGGCGCGCAGGTCAGCGAGCTGGCGCGGGCGTGCCCGAATTGCGGATATGCTTTCGGCGCCGTGACGGTTGAAGGCGCCGACGAAAAAAAAGGCGTGATTCAGGGCGTCGTCGTGAACGATATCAACATGACGTTTTCATCGATGGTAAGCTTCATGATCAAATGGGCTCTGGCCACGATTCCGGCGGCGATAATTTTGGCCGGTATATTTTTCTTCCTCACCGGATTTTTCGCCTGGCTCATGGCGCGGATGTAGGAAGAGATATCAAGCATTTTGTTCAGTCTAACAGATTCCGGAATGTGCTAACTCTCTCTTATGATTTAAAATGAAGGCGCCAGTTTCTAGACTTGTCCATGTTTACTGCGATGAAAGCCGCCAGACGAACGAGAGATTTATGGTTTTTGGAGGGATAATGCTCCCGTGGACAAGGTTGTACGCCTTTGGTGAAGTGATGAGAGAGTGGCGGGAAAAGAGCAATATGGTGCGGGAGCTGAAATGGACCAAGGTATCGAGGGGCAAGATTAATGAGTATAAGTCGCTTGTTGATCTGTTTTTCATGCTTTGCAAGTCAAGACGAATCTCGTTTAGGTCGATGGTTGTTGACACATCGGAAATTGATTATAATCGTCATCATGGTGGCGATAAGGAGCTAGGCTTTTACAAATTCTATTATATGTTTTTGCTCCACAAGTTTGGGAAATTCGCCGTAGATACGGGAAGACCCCTTGTGATTTTTCTTGACAGGAGAACATCCTCGTATTCCTTAACGAAGTTTCGTACTATCCTGAACAACGGAATTAACAAGAAGTTTGGGGGACATGGGCAGCTCATACGCGATGTACAGGCAATCGACTCCAAACAAGCCGATGCCCTCCAGATCGCTGATGTACTGATGGGCGCGATTGGATATCATTACAATGATCTCCATATTGCGCCAGGCGCCAGTGAAGCTAAAATTGAGTTGGCTGGCTATATCGCAAGAAAAGCTGGGTTTACGTCTCTAAAAATAGAAACGTCTTATTCTATGAAACATTTTCAAATATGGAAGTGTAAGCTGGGGTATAAAAATAGAAAATAAAAGAGGCCCCCTGAACCCTACCGCCGCCTCGTAAGGCGGTTACCCTTGTGGGTTTTCCTGCGCTGGGCAGGGTTTTCGGAATTCAGTAGCGCCTCAGCTATTTTATAACCTATTTTAGTGAATAATTCAATAAAAATCTTTATTTCCTCGCCTTGTTGGTCAGCGCCGGTTGGAATCCACATCCCGCAGGCCCGCAAAGAGCCGTTATAGTGAAATCTACTTTTTCCGCTCCAGGCCCAGCATTTTTATTTTAAGCGATGGCCCGGCGGGGGTGGTGAAGCCTCCGGGCGAGCCGTCGGACCGAACGACGCGGTGGCAGGGGATAATGAGGGGGAGAGGATTTTTCCCCATAACAGAGCCGACATAGCGGGCGGCTTTCGGTTTTCCGCATCTGGCCGCAAGGCGCGCGTAGGTTATGGTCTCGCCTCTTGCTATCCGTCTAAGCTCTTCAAACACCTTTAGGGCGAAAACATCGAAGTTGTCCAGCAAAACAGTATCGGGAAACTCAACCGGCTCGCCCTCAAAATATTCAGCTATTCTCTGGGCGAGAGAGCCTCCCCTTATCTCTTTGGCGTACGGTGCCCACGCCGAAATTCTGGCCAGCAGATTCGATTTTTCTTTTTCCGGGAGCCACACCCTGGAAACTTCGCCGTTTATGAATCCGGCTCCGGCGTAACCTGAATCAGCGCTTACGGTAAAAAATTCCTTACTATTGTTCATTGAAATCTTGTAAATTACAGTTGATCTTCAGATAATGGTAATTAATTGATTATAAAAAAGCCGTGAAGGTATTAAAATCAATCCCGGCGCCTCTGGGCATTGTACACCGCGCGCGCAAAAGCTGATGTTTTGTTTCGTAACACGCATAACGTAACTGAAAAGTAATTGATTAAATAAATGGCTGATAACAAAAGCTCTGCCTCCGAATCCGGGAACGAGTTGTTTGACGGGTTCTTAGAGGAATGCGACGAGATGCTCGGTCTGATCGAGACAGAATCCGCTGGTCTGGAATTCAACCACGGCGAGCTATCGCGTATCGACTCCATATTCCGGGGCGTGCATACATTAAAAGGGAACAGCTCGTTTTTTAATTTCGAGAATGTGAAGACCTTTTGCCACACGCTTGAGAATTTTCTCGATCTGGTAAGGGAGAAAAAAATCGAGGTTGACAACGATATCGTGAAATTCATCCTGGAAGGGTCGGATCATCTAAAATCTATTTTCAACAGGCTTCAGGCGGCCAACGGAATCGACGTTGTTTTAAACGACGAGGAGAACGGTTATCTGGACCGTATAAATAAGCTCGCCGGGCCGACATCCGAAGAGGAAAAGCGCGAAGCCCTCCGTAAAGAACTGCTTGGTTACTTTGATAAAACCAGAGAGCTCGAAGGAGAGGAGGCGTATGAAAGCTCGCCGGTAAAGGAGGTATATGAGCTGATATACAAATACGCTCCCGCTCTTGTGGAGAATAAGCGAAAGCAGGAGATAACCGGCGGATCGAAATGGATGCGCGGCGACCTTGACGTTACCCGCGAATATCTGAGCCTGAAATCCATTGTAGAAAACCCTGATAAAGATTCCGCCTCCCAGTTTTTGGGCGCCGTCGACTCGCTTATACAAAAGCATACCGGGGCTGGGGATGCGGATATTGTGGGCGAGCTGACCACTTTGAAAGATGATTTCGAGATGTTTTATCAAGATGAGATAGGGATAGACGAGATGCTGGCCGAAAGCATATCCGCCGCGCTCGCCATATATGCGGAAAAGCTGAAAGAAGTAACGGAGGAGATAAAAAAAGAGCCGTCCGCCGGGGAAAGGGGGGTATCGGCCCCGGAAGAGACAGGCGAGCGGCGCAGGGCCAACTATGTGCGTGTGGAAGAATCGCTGTTGGATGTGTTTATAGATAATGTCGGAGAATTAATAACATTAAACGAGCTTTTCGACTACTTGCAAAAGAAGGTCGAAAATAACGATCTAAAAGGGCTCGCCGTAAATTTCAGACACACAAACCAGTCCTTTCGTGAACTCAGCCAGCAGTTGCAAAAGAGCCTTTATGAAATAAGAAAAGCGCCGGTGGAGCGGGCGCTGGCGAAACTGCCCCGGCTTGTCAGGAACATCGCAAGGGCGTCGAACAAAAACATAAAGCTGACAAGCGAAGGAGGAGGGACGGAGGTGGATAAAAGCATGCTCGATAAGATCGAGTCGTTTCTCGTCCACCTGGTCAGAAACAGCGCCGATCATGGTATTGAGACGGTGGAAGAGCGTGTGGCGGGCGGCAAGAAGCCGGAAGGTGAAATCAGAATAAGCGTTCATTCGGATAAACTAAGTCTGTTTTTCGAAGTGGCCGACAACGGGCGCGGTGTCGATGTGGAAAGTGTGCGTAAAGTCGCGGTGAGACGTGGCTTTGCGTCAGAGGAAGCCGCCTCAAAATTTAGCGAGCGCGACGCCCTGGATCTTTTACTGCGGCCCGGATTCTCTACCGCCGATGAGATCACGGAGACATCCGGGAGAGGAGTCGGGATGGATGTTCTGGCCGCCAGTGTGCACGAGATGGGCGGCTTTATAAAGCTGACCAACTTTCCAGGAGAAGGGCTGAAAATAAATATCTCGATACCTTTGGCGTATACGACCAGGGTCAAGCTTGGACTTACTCTGGTGGTCGGCTCAGGTATATTTCTGATTCCGGCGGAGAACGTCCGCGAATCGTTTAAAGCCGGTGAGAACGACGTTACTCTGGTCGAGGGGAGGGGCGAGGCGGTTAAGCGTTGGGAGAGGATTTATCCGGTAGTGAGGCTCCATAACCTTTTTGGCGTGAAACCAATATATGAAAACATATGGGATTCAATTTGTGTTCTGGCGGAATCGAGGGGCCAGACTGTCTGCCTTATAGTAGACAAGATATTGGGTCAGCGCCAGATAGTTTATAAGCAGTTAACCGTTCAGACCAGGGAACCGACCGTTTTCGACGGCGTATCGATTCTGGACGAGTCGCGGATGGCGCTGATCCTGAGCGTGGACGGTATAGTCAAGCAGTATCATGGCAAGCCGGCTTAGTTTGGATATAGCTCACTATTATTTTGTAAAAACGGAAAATCGGGAACATAAGGAATATGGAAAAGAAAAAAATATTCGTCCTGCCGGGCGAAATAGCGCTTACAAAACAATCTGCGGAGATATCCACATTGCTTGGATCGTGCGTCGCCGTCTGCCTTTACAACAAAAAACTGAAATTCGGCGGTATGAACCACTTCATGCTTTCTACGGGGGGCAATAAAAGTATGGCGGGCAAATACGGCGACTACTCTACCCGAAAGCTGATCGATTCGATGCTCAGAGTTGACGGCAATGTAAATAATCTGGAGGCCAGCGTATATGGCGGCGGCGCGGTGGTGGGGCATCTTAGCGCCGGTTTTAATATTGGCGAGAAAAATATCAAAATAGCGGTGGATATTCTCCGGGAGCGCAAAATAAAAATTAAAACACAAAAGACCGGGGGAGACTCCGGGATGAAAGTTTATTTCAACAACCATACAGGCTCGATCGAAGTAAGGATGATCCTTAAATCGGAGCTTACCCTTCAGCTGGAGGCAAAGAAAAAAGATCTGGCCGGAAGGAAAATAAGAGTGCTCATCGTTGACGATTCCGCCACTGTCCGCAATATTCTTCATAAAGCTTTCGATTTGGACGACGAAATACACGTTGTGGGCGAGGCGGAGGACGCCTATGACGCGCGCTCAAAAATATTGGAGCTGGACCCGGATGTCATTACGCTCGACATCATCATGCCGAAGATGGATGGTGTCTCATTTCTCAAAAAACTTATGGTTCATATGCCAAAACCGGTGATAATAGTCAGCTCGGTCGCACAGAAAGGTAGCAAGATGCGGCTGAGGGCGAGTGATATCGGGGCGGTGGACATTCTCGACAAAGAAGACCTGAAGCTTTATCAAGGGCTCGACACCGTTCGCCGTATCCTGACCGCAAAAGTAAAAATCGCCGCCGCCACGCATGTGAAAAAACGGGAAGCCAGAGAAGTGGCCAATATCTGAAAAATCCCTCCCTTATCAGGGGGCTTGCGGTTTTTGAGCGAAACTTTGGCGCTCGTAAGAATGTCTTTCCGGTCTCCGAGCCGGAATCTCTTATAGGAAAGAGCGAGCGCTTGGTAAAGGCGAGACCCCGGCTCAAGGCCGGGGTGACAGGCTTGCCGTAATATCGGTCACGCGCCCTTGCGCCCACGCCTCAGTTAGCGCGATCGTATTGCCCGTTTCCCATGCGCCCACGCGCCCTTGCGCCCACGCCTCAGTTAGCGTGATCGTATTGTCTGTTTCCCATGCCACCACGCAACGGAACGCGCCAGGAATACGGAGCCGGCAGTCGTGGCGCGTGTTTTTTATGATTTAAAAGCAAAGCGCAGGCTGGAGGCCGGGGGGGTGGGGGGAGACGGGCAAAACGGACGCCAGGTTACATATCGGGTATGGTGTCGAGAAATTCGGCGTTAGATTTAGTTTTCCCCATTTTATCTAACAGGGCCTTATATTTGGCGAAACCTCTATCGCCCGACATGGCGCGCATCAGCGTCCATATTTTTTTCAGGTCTTTGCTACTCTGAAGCTTTTCCTCTTTGCGTGTGCCTGAAAGGCCCAGGTTTACAGCCGGAAACACACGCTCTTCGGCCAGCGAGCGGTCGAGAACGATTTCTGTGTTGCCGGTGCCTTTGAACTCCTGAAAGATAACCTCGTCCATCCGGCTTCCCGTGTCGATGAGGCAGGTGGCGATAATCGAAAGGCTTCCGCCGTCTTCAATATTGCGCGCCGCGCCGAAAAACCTGCGGGGAAACTGGAGCGCGTTAATGCCGACGCCTCCGCTCAATGTTTTGCCCCTGCTCTCGGTGGCTTTATTAAAAGCTCTTCCCATTCTCGTGAGCGAGTCTACTATGAGGACGACATCTTTTCCCGCCTCTACAAGCCTGGTTACCCTTTCGAGCGCCAGTTCGGATATTCTTATCTGGTCGTTTAGCGGCGCGTCGAAGCTGGTGGCCAGAATCTCGCCGCCGACATTACGTTTAAATTGGGTAACCTCCTCCGGCCTCTCGTCGATCAGGAATATTATAAGATGAATATCAGGATGATTCTTTTTAACGCCTTTGGCGATATCCTCCAGAAACATTGTCTTGCCCGCTTTCGGAGGAGAGACCAGGAGCACTCTTTGCCCCTTGCCGATTGGAACGAACATATCGAGAAGGCGCGTGGTCATCGGTTCGGCTCCGGTTTCCAGAATCATCTTCTCGCACGGGTCGATAACCGTAAGCTTGCTAAACGGCGTGTGTCGGGAAGCCGAGTTGATCGGCATTCCGTCTATTTTTTCGATCTTGTCAATCGCCAGGTTCGCCTGCCGGGAGTTTTTCTTGACACCCAGCCCTTCTATAAACATGCCTGTGGCCAAAAAATGCTTTCGGATCAGGTTTTGCCCCACATATGTGTCCGCAGGATCGATGGAATAACCCGATTCGGCTGATCGAAGGAAACCGAAACCTTTGCTGTTAACGTCTAAAACTCCTGAAACCGGTCTTGGAGATGCCATATGAAACGTGTAAATCAGTTAAAAAAAGTGAGTGGTCAGCTGTTATGACGAAAAACGCCTGTTGTTAATTACAAGATCAGGATAATAGCTTTTAAATTTCGATTTGCAGAACGCTTTACCGAGCTATCGCTCTTTACAAAACGCCCACAGCCCCCACAACCACGCCGTACACCAATTCAGACGGTAGCGGGAACGAAAAGCATCAGAACCTCAAGATTTAATATCCACTGAATATATCACATTTGCAGGATACGCAAACATAAAATATACATTTATTTATACAAACTTAGGTTCTCAGGTTTATTTAAATAAGAGGCAGATGGTTTTCACCAGCAATATAAGGCGATTTGAGGTTCAAGTCGTAGCGCCGCGCTGTTTAATTCTTCTGTCATAAATTCAATACTCAGTCAGCGAGATGAAAAGTTTTGATATCAATCCTGTCCGGCTCTTCACCCCGGTTTTACTGTAGATCGATTTTAAATGCCCCTTCACCGTGTCAGCCGCGATGAAAAGTTTCTCCGCGATTTCGCTGTTTTTATATCCTTGCGCCACCAGGGTGGTTATATCCCCCTCCCTCGGCGTGAAATCATAAGAGCCGCCGGAGGAGGGTTTTTTCTCCCTTTTTGCCATGACTTTTGCTGAGAGAACCAGCGTGTATCTGGACGCGCCTTTGGAGCCGGACGTTAATATCGAGCAGGTAAACATATAGCTTTCCCCTCCGCTTTTTACAATCGCGTCTTGCGCGTTACTGGAGTTGTTCATACCGTCTTTACGCAGGCCGCTCCATCTTAAAACAATTGCGCCAAGCATTTTTCCCACTTGTTTTGGCAATAAGGAGACAAATGATGATTTGCCGGACGATCTGTTTTTTACCGACCATTTTTCAATAAGCTTTGCGCCTTCCATATTTTGTGAGATCAGATTCAAATCCATATCAAGCGTCCACACCGCCACATTTGCGGCGGCGCCGATATCCTTCGCCCTTTTCTTTCCCGTTTCAAGCCTGTCCAGGTTTTGTTGGCCCACACCTACGTGATAGATAGCATACGCAAGGTGTGGCGCAAGATGGCCCAGTATCACCCTCT
>DRJW01000257.1 GCA_011052055.1 Nitrospirota bacterium | reverse complement strand
GCGAGCCATTTATTTCTGTCAACTGTTCGGCTATCGTCGATACTCTGCTGGAATCAGAATTGTTCGGGCATGAAAAAGGAGCCTTTACCGGCGCTATCGCGCAAAAAGATGGGAAATTTACTCTGGCCAAAAACGGAACGATCTTTCTGGATGAAATTGGCGAGATGGATTTCAACCTGCAGGCCAAGATCCTGCGCGTGCTTCAGGAAAGAGAGTTCGAGCGAATCGGCGGCAAAGACAAGCTCAAAAGCGAATGCCGGATCATCTCCGCCACCAACAAGGATCTGAAAGAATTAATCAAAGAAGGCCGTTTCCGTGAAGACCTTTATTTCAGGCTTAATGTCATCAGCATCCACATCCCGCCTTTAAGAACAAGGAGAGAGGATATACCAGACCTGGCGCTCAGTTTTATCGTCAAGGCTAACCTCGAAACCGGGCGGAATATAAAGTTTGTCTCCGAAGGGGCTCTCCGTTTTCTATCAGAGCTACCGTGGAAAGGCAATGTAAGGCAACTTGAGAATTTCATAACCCAGACCGTGATAATGACGCGCGGCGACAGGCTGACAGAAAAAGCGGTCGCCTCTATGATGAGCCGTGAGGATATGGGAATGGAAGACGCTTCTGACGAGGAGCTCCACATTTCCTCTCATCACATAAACGATTACCATCCAAGAACTTTAAACGAAGTGGAAAAAGAGCAAATAGCCAAGGCTCTGGCGCATACCAAATGGCACAAGGGAAGGGCTTGCGATATTCTGGGAATCACGCGCCCCAGACTGGACAGAAAAATAAAAAAATATAGCATTAAACCTCTACAGTATTACCTGGTCGACCAATAAAAGATGTAAACCTTTTATCTGTAAGAGCGAACGTAATGAATAAACTGGACGAATTATCTTATCTTGTTCAGAGAGGGGAAAACGTAGAGGCCGTATCCTGCGCCAACAAACTCCTGAACAACTCATGCTCCGTCGAGGAGATCGTCGAAGCGATCTCAAGAGGTTTGGAAGTATTAAAAGATAAATGCACCATCGAAAACTTTCAGCTTCTGGATGTTCTTCTCGCGACCAGGGCGATGGTGGAAGTCGTAGACGAGTGTTTGGCTATCAGAATGCAGGAAAAACTGGACATCCTCGCCGAAACCTATGAGAAAACCAGGCCGAATGAACAGAGGAGCGTCATCGTTATCGGAACAATCCAGGGAGACGTGCACGACCTGGGTAAGCATATCGTCGCCACACTTTGCAGGTTCAGTAATTTTAAGGTCGTCAACCTGGGGAAAGATATCCCCGCCGAGAAATTTGTGGAAACCGCCCAGGCGGAAAACGCCGACTTTATCGGCGTATCGAGTCTTATGACAGTAAGCATGTCGAATATCCCCGGAATAAAAGAAGGGCTGATTAAAAAGGGACTGGAGCATATTCAGGTCGTAGGCGGCGGATCGGCTGTTTTGCAAAGCTCAATGGAAAGGCTTGGGCTTGATTACATCGCTCAAGACGCTTTTGACGGTTTGAACTTTTTCTGCAAACACTCCACACTTAAAAATTGAACTCGTCAGACAGAATCAGAGCGGTATTACGCTCCCACCAGACCGATAGAACGCCTGTCACTCCCGAAATGATCGCCGTTACGGCCACACTCTGCGGCGTTCCCGTGATCGAATATGTAAAAAATGGAGATATCATCTCGCAATGCCAGATAGAAGCGGCGCGTATCGTAAACAGCGACGTGTTGTTCGCTATCGCAGACCTTTGCGTCGAGGCTGAGGCGATTGGTTGCAAGCTTATCTTCCCAGAAAACAACTATCCCCATATAAAAACCAGGATAATCACAGGTCCATCCGATATTAAAACAAAGAAGATTCCAGATCCCTATTCAGACGGAAGGATGCCGGAGATTATCAAGGCCGTCCGGCTACTTAAAAAAGACGCTGACGGGTCCAGGCCGGTCGTAGCCAACGTTGTAGGGCCTTTGACTCTGGCGTCACGAATTATGGATATTGAGAAGATGCTTTATATGATCGTGGATCATCCAGATCAATTTAAAAGCATATTGGAATTTTGCTTTAGAGTTTCGTCCACATTCGCCAAAGCCCTCGTCCGCGAAGGAGCCGACGGTATAATAATCTTCGATCCGGCCGCCTCGCCGAGCGTTATGCCCGAAAAACTTTTTAATCAGTTCGAGGCGCAATTGGTAAAAATAATATTCTCTGCGGTAAAAGATATAAACCAGGATATTCTCACATGGTATTCTGTGGCCGGCCCCCTCCAGAATAACCTGTCCATTATCACTTCCGTCTCCGCCGAAATAACTACGGTCGACTATCCTACGCCCATGAAAACCATGATCGATTATATGGGTTACACTGTCGTCAACGGCAACATCAAACCGGGCATGTTTCTGGAGGGATCGGAAGATGACATATACCGCGAAGCGCGAATACTGCTTAAAACCACCGAAGAGACAAAAAGGTTCATACTGGGTAGCGGGTGCGAAATACCTTTATTCTCGAAAGAGGAAAATATAAAAGCCCTTTTCCTGGCGGTCATGGATGAACACCATGAAAAAGATAATTTGTCCTGAGTTCTACGCAACAAATAATTTACCGGCGGCGCCATGACCGAAAGTTTCTACAAAAAACTGCTCGATAATGTAAGCGACCTGATTTGGGCGGTCGATATGGAGGGCAGATTCATGTACATAAACGACAATATAAAAGAATGGGGATATGATAAAGACGAGCTGATAGGCAAACCTTTTGTCAATATCCTCAATACCAGGCGCATAGGTAAAAGAGAAAGCGAAATATCCATGCTGGGGATGTCGCAGACGTTCGAGATGGAAATTATCGATAAGCGTGGTAAAACCCACAAGGTCGTCGTCAAATCGTCGCCGTTGCAGGGCGATAAAGGGGATATTATTGGAGTGATGGGAATAATACGCGATGTGACTGAAATGCAGCTTCTTGAGCAAAAGCTGAAAAACGAAGAGAGGATGGCGTCCCTGGGCCTGCTGGCCACCGGCATCGCCCACGAGATCCGTAATCCCCTCTCATCGGTAAAGATGAATCTTGCCATATTAAAGCAGAGGCTTAAACCTGAAGGTGTGGATATCGAGCATTTTGAAATCGCGCAAGAAGAGGTCGCAAACCTTGAATATATAGTGACCGAGCTTCTGGACTACGCAAAGCCGATAAAGCTGGATCTGGTTCGATTAGACCTGGCCAAAGCGATTGAAAACGCTTTGGCGACAATTAAGGGAGATTACCAGCAGAAGAAAATATCAATACGCACAAGTTTCGACAGTGAGGCGCCGATGGCCCTGATCGACGAGGTTAAAATGCATCAGGTTCTTTTAAATGTCTTGTTAAACGCAGTTCAGGCTTCCGACTCTGGATCCAGAATAGAGGTCATTACACAATTTATTAATACACCTCCCGAAAAACTGCGGATAATTGTGAATGACAGCGGTCACGGGATACATGCGGATGATATGAAATATATTTTCGACCCGTTTTTCAGCAAGAAAAAAAACGGAGCGGGGCTTGGCCTCTCCATTGCGCGCAACATTATAAATAATCACGGGGGTGATATCAGGATCGATCCATTACCAGAAAAGGGTGTCAGCGTCTGCCTTGAGCTTCCCGCAAATTAAACCATCCCGCCAAGCGCCACCCAGCGCCACCCAGCGCCCGACCAGCGCCGCCACCCCCCCAGCGCCGCGCCCAGCGCCCGCCCAGCGCCGCCCAATGACAGATTAGCTCTCCGCGCCAAGAATGCTTTTGAATCTTAAATAAAGTATCTCATCGGTAAGCTCTCCGATGTGGGTGTAAATAATGTCCCCCTGGCGGGATATGAAATATGTAGTGGGCAGGCCGAAAACTCCGAATTTATTCGCGGCCTCGCCTGACTCGTCCATAAGCACCTTGAACGAAAAATCCTTTTTCTCCATGAAATTGTCAACGATCTTCTTCGATTCTTTATAGTTGACCAGCAATATTTCAAGCCCCGTCTCTTTCCTATCCTTCAGGAACCTGTCGAGCGTCGGCATTTCTTTCCGACATGGAACGCACCATGTCGCCCAGAAATTCACCATAACGGGCCGACCTTTCAATTCCGACAGCGATATTTTTCCCCCGGAGGCCTCGCTAAAGGAGAGCTGTGGAGCAGGCTTCGGCTCTTGCAGGGGAGGCGGCTCCATTTTCTTCCCGCTACAACTTGTAATCGCGATTACGATAACAAGCCATGCTTTCAAATTTTTAATCATTTTCAACGCCAACTCCTCAAGACGCGTCAGTCACTTCCTTGGGATATTGAATGGGAAGCGTCCACCTGAAAACCCTGTCTTCAGCTCCTCCCACATTCTTTATAACAAGCTCGAACCATTTACTGTTTTTGTCCACCACGTTGGAGCCTGCGTCCTTGGAAAACCTGACTGTCCCCTCGAAATGATGCTTGTCCGCCGTCTGGAACCTCAAATTCCATGGAGGCGAGGAGCTCGACTCCCGTCCGCCGGACCTCATGGTGGTGACTTTATCCAGGTTTATCAGGTTCAGCGTGTTTTCATGCACTGAAAAACCTGAGATAAACACATGATAGTTGGCCAGATCGTATTCGTTTATTAAATGCTCCGCGCCAATAGATTTGAAATACTCCGGGGTAGCGTAGACAATATCACAATATATGTCCCCTTGCCCCATGTCATTCCTCCACACAGCATGATGCACTTTTTTGCGCGTTTCATAAGAGTAAGCCGATTTTGCCAGGGGGTACCTTTCGTCCAGATATCTTTTGATTACATCGGCTTCCTTGCCCGTGATCTTCACATTCTCTTTAAGCCTCATCCGCTCCACCACCTGAAACCATCCGGCCGGAGACAAAACAGCCGTTATCATCGCCGCCTCGCCGTGGCATTTCCTGTAACAGCTTTTCTGATAAACGTACCGAATCTCCTTTTCGGTCAGGTTGTCTATTAACCCCCTGTTATACAGCTCGATTCTCACCGCGCGGGCGGCTGTGGCCAGGTCGAATCGCAAATCATCGATAGAGTTGTAAAAAGCAAAATAAACAAGGATGCCGGAGCAGATGAGAATAAAGACAAAAAACGCCGTAACAACCGCAAGTTTTTTTATCAATCCCATGCCAACTATTCGCCAGTGTAAGCGCAACGAAAACCGTAATCGTTAAACTTCGAAGCGCCAGCGTCGCTCAAACGCGTAGATGAGCGAAGGCTCTCTTTCGATGTCAGCCACGATCCACCTTTAAGAAGCCTGAGCTTCTTTGCCTCGTCATACCAGCCTGCCTGCCATTCCCATACATTCCCCGCCATGTCGTACACCCCGAAAGGGCTTTTGCCCTCTTCAATAGAACCGACAGGGCTGGTTCCACCCAGCAGGTTGGAGCCAGAGGACTCCTGCTCGAAAGAGCCGATTTTCAATTGTGAGCCGCCTCCCCCTGATTCCACGTAAATGGCTTTTCGCGGATCGAAATCGTCGCCCCATGGATAGACTCTGCCGTCATCGCCGCGCGCCGCTCTTTCGAACTCCGCCTCCGAGGGCAGACGACCGCCTATCTTCCGGCAATACTCATCCGCCATCTTCCAGGTGACGTTGACCACAGGATGATCGGTGAGATTGGCGGGAAACTCATGCTCCGGAAACAATTTTTTATATTGCCTGTTAGTAACTTCTGTGGCGTCGATCAAAAAGGCGTCTACTTCGGCCTTTCTCTGAGGCGCCTCGTCGGCGAACCACTCCAGTCTTACATTGCCGTCTTTAAATTGCTCCTTCATAGTCTTCGTGTCGGAGCCTATGGTGGCTGTTCCGGCCGGAATTCTGATTTTTGTAACAGCCGTCCCGCCTTGGGCCGCAACTGCCGCCACCAGCGTCATAACAAGAGCCGCTATGCTTATTAAGCTTTTTTGGCAGGCGATTGGAACCTCTCAACTATCATAATAAGGCCAGTGTATAAAAGAGCCGTCCATACAACGACAACGAGGAGAAAAAGGACGACCTCCCTGAGAGGATACCCTCCCCTCGTCACCTCATACCATTTTCCAGCAAATCGTTGCGCCGGTGTAAGCATGGCCTCTTTTCCGTACCGCTTGTAAAAATACGAGGTAATATCCTGTTTTACAAGCCCCGTTTTCAACTTGACTCCTATCAAATTTTTCCATTCCAGGCCACAACTCATATGGCAGTCCTCTAAAACCATAGGACACTCACAAGGGCACGCCAGAGAGTGGGAAATTCCCATCACCGAATTTTCCGGCGCCGAGTTAAGAAAAATATATCTGGCGCTCATAAAAGTAAGGACGCTGATAAATGAAATTACTCCCACAAAAAATTTTACATACATCGTCAAGCTTTTTTCACCCGGCGCCGCGCGATCCATATGATCCCCAGCGCCGCCAGACCGGCCACCAGCAAGATTTCGCCGGTGGAGCCTTCGAATACTTCAGGAGTTTTCATCGAAGAGAATTTTAAATCCACGGACGGGGCCGTGTCGGTTTTAAAATAAGAGACAGAAATAGACTTAGCTTCTCCCGCCTTGACATTTTTGAACGTATACTTGCGATACTCGAAATCGTCCTTGCTGTAAGTTTCATAAGAAGCCGGCTCGATTTTAAACTTTTCAGAGCGCGCGGGCTGTTGAACATGCACCTCCAGCGTCTTTATCGGATAGCTTGTGTCGACAGAGTATGTGAACTCCCTTTGCGAGTTTTTCTTTACGGCAAAAGGAGCGTACTGATAGTCTATGAAAAAATCGGGGAAAGGAAGCTTTATATTTACAAATTTATTTTTGCCGGCCTTCTTTATTTCGAATATCTGGCAGAAATGGTGCCCCCCCGGAGAGAGGCTACAAGCGTCGGTCAGCTTTGTAACTTCCATAGGAAGAGTAAATTTCACATCTGAAGGAAAAGCGGTCCGGTCGGCGAATTTCCCCTCCTGTATCACCAGCACAGATTGCGCGTCGTATTCCGGCATCAGCGTCACCTTCATCCGCCCTATCACATGATCCTTCGTAGCGCCTGTAGCGCCCGACGCCGCAATTGTGGATGCGATGAAAATGAAAATCGAAATGGCGAGCATTCCCGGTGAAGCTCGCCTCCCGCGCGTTTTACACATATCACATATGATCTCCATGATCATCCATCATATATTCCTGAGGCACGAACCTGCCTACAAGATAACTTTTATAGATTGTCATATTGTTCGTTAATATCAGCGCCGAAACCGCCAAAAGCAGGGCGCCGCAAGTCTTGGTCACGGCTGACTTCACAAACATGGTGGTCAGGCTCGACGCGATCCAGGTAAGCGTAGCGGCCACAGCGCAAATAACAGTGAAAATCCCAAGCGTGTAAAACACCAGCAGGACGCCTCCATGACCAACTGTCTGCCCGGATTGCGTTATGTTGTATATTTTGGTCAGAGTGGGAGAGACGCAAGGCCGGTAGGCGAACCCGATAGCCGCGCCGAAAAGAAAGCCGGTCAAATGCTTGATTGGCCCGAAGGCCGTCAACGATTTCTTTATGGTGACTACGCCTATAAAGTAGAGCGCGACAAAACCAATGATCACGCCGCCGAACTTGTTCGCAAGACTAAGGTATTCGAAGATCACTTTGCTTATACCGGTGGCCGTCATCCCCATGCCAGTGAACACCAGCATAAAACCTATTATCGGGGCCGCAAGATTGACCAGAGACCTCCCCGCCTTAACAGCCGGAGACTTGTCGCTGTTTTCTATCATAACCGCGCCAACCGCAAACGCCAAAAAGAAGGGGATGACCTGCATCAGGCAGAATATCCAAATGGAGAACAACGCGTGAACGCCTCCAAAATAGGCTTCCATCAGCGACATACTGTCATCCTAAACAGCTGAGCCTTCGCGGGATTTGTCGAGGAGGATGCTCTCCAGCCCTCCTTTGAGCTGATCGTATCGCTCCACCTTGCCGATAAAAATGGAGCGGATAACGCCCTTTCTATCTGAGAAAACAGTTGTGGGTGTGGTTTTTATTCCTACGCTTGCGGCGAAAGTCTCTCCGCCTGAAACGTTGACGAGAGATTCAAGCTTGTGTTTACGCGCGAATTTCTCCAGATTACTGGTGGAGTCTTGCACTCCGATGAATACTGTTTGCAACCCGTCTTTCGCATACTGGGCGCTGGCCTGCTTGATCCGTTGAACCGAAGTATGAGAGCAGGGGCACCAGTTGGCGAAAAAGAAATAGATCGTCGGCTTGCCAGCCAGGCTCTTCCCGGTTATCTCTCCCCCTCCCAATAACGAAAGGGAATAAGGTGGAATCTTATCGCCGATTTCAAGAAGTTTGGTCTGTCTCGACTGCGCCGAGAATTCCATCGTCGCGTTAAGCAAAAACAGCGCGGCCACTAACATTACGATCCGGTTCAACCGTTTGGCGAGCGGCGCCGCCGCTGTTTTCGCCTCCGGGTTTACATCAATGCTTGTGCTTATGGCTTTGGCTATGCTCATGGTTCATGCCCTTATGCTCGTCTTGATGATCCCCGCCCATATCCATGGCGGAGGACGCGCCGGATTTGCTCTCCGGTTTGCCCAGGTTCCTCTGCGCCTCTTTCATACCCGACATATGCCCGATTTTCAGATCGTCGCGGGACATCAGGGCGCTCTCGATAGGCCTTTTTTCAACCGGCGTCTTGTACAACGCCGCAAGCAGGTCGTAGTGACCGATAAGTTTTAATACGTCTTGCTCCCTGAAATCGGTCTCCCAGTTACCCACAAGCGCATTCCACACCTGCACTATGGCCACCGCCTGATGCTCGGTAATGGCAATGAACTTCAGATCCGGTTTCGTCTCCCTGTAATTTTCGATAAATGTCAGCATATGAGGAACAACCGCCACAAAAGGAGGGCCGCATCTGGGACAGTAGAGCTTGATTCTCTCCTCGCTGTGGCATTGCGTGCAGATTACTTTCGCCATGTCGTAGGCTTCTTTCGGCGTGTATTCCAGGTATCCGTTCGCTTTGGCCTCACTGATGATCTGTTTTCCTATGGGATTGGGAATCCATACAATTCCCGCGAGACCAAAAAAGAGAACCACCAACCCTGCCAGAAAAAATATTTTTTTACTCATCTCAATATCGTCCTTCGACCGATTTTAATCAGCTACTGAAAATTTTACTCTTTCTACACAATCTAAAACCTAAAAAACTCTTTGTACCAGTCTGAATGATTTTAAATAGCATTACAACATAATATTTGAGAGCTAAAATTGACGTAAGTTACAACTGCGAAAATAGACGCCCAGAACCGCCGGCAAAAAGTGATAATGCTCGATAATACCGTGCAAACTACTGATTTTATAGGGCAATAACAGCTATAACATAAATGGTACATAAGCGAAAACAGTGTAACATAAAAGGTACAAAGGTAAATGGGGCGTCCGCCGTTCTTTTTTCTTATACTCTAAAGGGCCTCCATTCTCGAATCGTGGCGCGGTCTTTTTGACGCTAAAGCCGCGCGCCTCCCCCCCGGCCTCCATCGGTTTGGCGAGAGTATTTGATTTGACATAGCGTTCTACGCATGTAGAATATAATCATGAAATCAACACTAAGCTCGACAAGAAATGCTGGCCAACCACTGGGTGAGTTGGAGCTTGAGGTGATGAAGGCCCTGTGGCGAAGGAGCGCGGCTACAGGCAAAAATGTCTGGGAGGAGGTCACCACAACCAGAAAGGCGGCGTTGACCACCATCCTTACCGTAATAGACAGGCTTTGCCATAAGGGGCTTGTCGGCAAATCCAAGGATGAAGGTCTCCTGATATACAGGCCCTTAATCACTAAAGAGGATTACACAAAACAAACCGCCGGGAAAATGTTGAAAGACTACATGAATCTTTCAAGCTCGTCTCTGGTGGCCTCCTTTGTAGACGCTCTTGACGAGTTGCAAGATGGAGAGCTCGAAAAGCTCTCCGCCCTTATTGAAAAGAAAAAAAGAGAAGGACGCGGTTAGGAGGGCGATTATGAAAAGCTACTGGTGGAAAATCGCCCTGCAAAGTTTTTCAGGCGCGATTTTTATGGCCCTCTCGCTATTTATACTGATAGCGGCCAGCATCCATTACGGCTTTACCAATCTGCTTGGCTTAACCACATTGGCGAGCGGCGCCTTAGCCTGCTGTAAAACGCCTTTTTCATGGTGTCTTGTCAGCCCCACGATGTTTATGACCGTTATCCCGTGGGTCGGGTTCGGGATCGTAACCATCGGGCTTGTCGTCGCTATGGCAAAAGCGGGAAGAAACCTGTGGATATCCAGAAAGTTTACAGATGGCCTGCGCCAAATCCCGGCGGGCCATTTCCCCGGACTAAAAAAACTGGCGGATACCAGCAAGACGGTCATAATTGTGTTCGAAGATACCCGGCTCAAGTCCGCCTTTGCCCTGGGGCTTGTCAGGCCGAAAGTCTACATCTCCACCGAGCTTATAAGCAAACTTACACACAAAGAGTTGATAGCCGTAACCTTGCATGAAATACACCATGTAGAGAAAAAAGACCCATTAAAATTGTTCATACTTTCCGTTATCAAGGATCTGTTTTTCTTTTTGCCGCTGGGGCATTATCTCTCTGATACCTTTTACAGGACAAAAGAGCTGGCCGCAGATGAGAGGGCCGCGAAATTGACGGGACAGCCTGTTGACCTGGCGCAGGCGTTGCTGAAGATGGTCAGGATGAAGCGGGAGTTTACTCCAGTGGGCGTGCCGATGCTCGAAAACCCTTCTCTCGTGGCGGAGCGGATCAAGGAGCTTATAGAGCCAGGCAAAGAAAAAAGAAGCGACAGGCCGTACAAATTCGTTCTCGTGACAACGGCGGCCGCTTTGTTCGCAATGGTTTTGGCCCTGACCGCGCCAATTTACGCTGGCGCAAACCAGATGGAAAAGTGTAATCAGAACTATTGCCTTACCCCGCCGGAGAGGACAACTGTAAAAAAATGTGCGATGTAATGACTGGTAACGACTAAAAAATAAAAATTTTTTGCCCGCTCATTCTACGCTTGTAGAATCCTTGCGGCGCTTTTGGTAAAGGAGAAATGAGGCGATGGAAACTCTGATTTTGATAGTCCGGGGAGGAGCGGGCGTTGCCCTGGCTCTTCTGTTATTGATCGCTCAAGGTTGCGCCTCTTATGATTCGAATGACAGGTTCGCCACTCTTGCAAAAACGATTGAAACCGAAGGGGCGGGAAACGGCGATGTAGATATCAAGAAAGTCGACGTAAATGACCGGCTCGATCAAATTGACAGGATCGATATAAAGACTGCCATACGCATAGCGCTCGATAACAATCCGAGCCTTATGGCAATAAGGGAAAAAGTAAATGAGGCTATGGGTAAATATCCGATCGTCACCGCTTTAGACGACCCCACCATTGGCGTCGGGCTCTACCCTTCGACCATTGCATCGAACGCGACCGGCCTTCGCTACAAGTTCGATTACAGGCAACCGATTCCCTATCCTGGCAAGCTCCATTTGAAAGGAGAGCGGGCGCTGGCCGAAGCCGACGCGATGTTCAGCGATTTTGGCTACGCAAAACTCGAATTGATCCGCCTGGTGAAAACCGCGTATCTTGAGCTCTGGTTCACCCGCGCCGCCATAGATATAAATAATGAAGATAAAAAGCTCCTTAAAGAATTCAAGACCATCGCCGCCGGCCGGTACTCAGCCGGGAAAGGCGCCCTCCAGGACGTGATCCATGCGGATCTGGATTTGGCGAAGGTAGAGCATAAACAGATCGTCCTGAAAAGGACGCTCAATATAGCTACGGCAAGGTTGAACGTGTTACTAGGGAGAGCGGCCAGGCTTTCCCTGCCAGCCCCTTCAGGTCTTCCTGAAGTAACGCCTCTTCCAGACAAGGAGGCGATGATTAAACGGGCGCTGTCACATAACCCGGCTATAGGAGCCGCCATATCCAGAATTACGGCGGCCAAAGCCTCGTTAAAACTGGCCAGGTCGCAAAGCTACCCCGATTTCGCGGTTTCCGGCTCTTATAACCGGGCATGGATGAGCGAAGACCTGCGCCCTTTCATCGGAATAAGTTTAAACGTTCCCATACAGTTTGGGCGGCTCCGGGCTGAAAAAAATATAGCCCTGGCAAAATTAAACCGCTCCAAATCAATTCTCAAAGCAATGGAAGACCAGGTTCGTTTCAAAGTGGAGGAGCCAGCGCAGAAAATCGAAGAGTTCCATCATGCCGGGAAACTTTTTCGCGAGGCGATTATCCCTGAATCCGAGCTGAATCTGGACGCGGCCCGCGCCGGTTACAGCAGTGGGAAAAATGATTTCCTGACTTTGATTATGGCCGAAAGAGGGTTGATCGACTCCCGGCTGAAATATAAACGAATCATGGTGGATTTGAGGATATGGGAGGCGAAGCTTATTAGCGCGACAGGAGAAAGCGATGAATAAAAAGAAAAATACACGCCTGATATCGACAGCTGTCATCACCGCAATTTTGGGCGCCTCGATTTTCGTATATTCCCATACGCCCAACAAACTTCGCTTCTACGACGCCTTGCATTTGTGGATGCATAAACCGGCGGTCGCCAGGGTCATGTCGTGGATCGGATTATCGGAAAAAACTGTTCTTGCTGGAAAGAAAGTATATTGGTGCCCGATGCACCCGCAAGTAAACAGGGACAAACCGGGCCCCTGTCCCATCTGCAATATGCAACTTGTGGAGATGACCGGAGCCGAGGCTGGCAATAAAGGGGACGACAATTCCATCCTGTTCACTCCCCGCCAGCTACAGCAGGCCGGTGTCCGGTACGCCACTGTGAAACGGATGACGCTCACACGTGAAATAGAAACGACAGGCATAGTGGACGCGGACGAGAGATTGTTAAAAACGATTTCGGCCTGGGCGCCCGGCAAGAGCCGGATAGAGCGTCTTTTCGCCAACTTCACCGGCGCCACCGTCCGTAAAGGCCAGCCTCTTATATCGATTTATAACCCCGACTTTATTAACACGCAAGAGGAGTACCGCCTGCTTTTCAAAAGCGGCGCAAAAAGGCTAAGCCCACTGCTAAAGTCTGTGGAGGCGCGCCTTATGCGCTGGGGGATAAGCAAGGCGGCGATAAAGAAATTTCGAAACAACGAAAATATTATGGAAAACATAACCATATACTCACCCATTTCCGGCACGGTGATAGAACGCATGGTAAGCCAGGGGCAATACGTCACCGAGGGGACGCCCCTTATGAAACTTGCCGATCTTTCAAGAGTCTGGATTTACGGGGAGATATATGAAAACGAACTGCCGTTAATAAAAGCCGGCATGCCCATTGACGTTTCGGTTCAGGGCAAAACCATCAAAGGGAAAATAAACTTTATCGATCCGGTCGTCCAGATCGACTCCAGAACGGTAAGAGTCCGCTTCGAGGTGTCGAACAAAAACGGATTGTTAAAACCTGGCATGTTTGCCAGCGCGCGCATACGCGCAGACGCAAAAGACGTTCTGGCTATTCCGGAAAGCGCGGCGATATTCACCGGACGAAGAGTGATCGTGTTTGTGTCAGAAGGCGATGGAGCTATCTTTCCGGTGGAAGTTACGTTGGGAAGAAAATGGCTTTACGCGACGGAGCGAGCCAAAGGCGGGAAAGGCGATTTCTTGCTCAAAAGCGAAGAGCGGTACCACGAAATTTTATCCGGGCTTGACGAAGACGAGGAGGTTGTAACATCCGCAAACTTCCTGATAGCGGCTGAAGCGCAGTTTCAGGGCGCGTTAAAAAAGATGGCGCCAGAGAAATTTTCTGATAGCAAGCAAGACCCGGACACCGGGAGATGATCCGTTTCATAATAGGTTGGTGCCTTAACAACCGTCTGCTGGTTTGCGCGGTCTCCATCATTGTGGCGCTGATGGGAGCGTGGTCGCTGTCGCGCATATCGCTCGACGCCGTGCCCGACCTTTCTGACGTCCAGGTCATAATCTCGTCTGAATGGATGGGGCGCGACTCGCAAACCATTGAAGACCAGGTGACCTACCCTCTGGCCACGTCGATGCTCGCGGTTCCAAAAGTCAGAGACGTGAGAGGATATTCGTTTTTCGGCCAGTCTTTCGTATACGTTATCTTCGAAGACGGCACAGATATCTACTGGGCCAGAAGCCGCGTCATGGAATATCTCAACCAGGCGCAAACGGATATCCCAAAAGATGTCACACCCACCCTGGGGCCGGACGCTACGGGGCTTGGCTGGGTCTTTATTTACACCGTTGAGGATACGAAAAACCGGTATAACCTTGGCGAAATACGCGCTTTGCAGGACTGGTATATAAGATACCAACTGCTAAGCGTGCCGGGCGTCTCCGAGGTGGCGAGCTTCGGCGGGGACGTGCGGCAATACCAGGTCACTGTCGATCCTGCAAAACTTCTTTTCTACAAAATACCTCTTCAAAATGTCGCCGACGCCATCAGGAAAAGCAATAACGACGTGGGCGGAGAAATCATGGAGCTTGGCGGGACGGAGTTCATGGTAAGGGGCAGGGGATACATAAAAGGGATAAAAGATCTTGAAAACGTGGTTTTGCGATCCACTCTGGATGGAACGCCGACTCTGCTCAAGGATGTGGCCCTGGTAACTATGGGCGCGCAAACGAAACGGGGCGTAGCGGACAAAGACGGGAAAGGCGAGGTGGTGGCCGGTATCGTCGTGGCGCGCTATGGCGCGAACGCGCTTGATGTAATTAATGGCGTCAAAGAAAAAATAAGAAAGATATCTCCCGGCCTCCCGGAGGGGATCGTAGTAAAACCGGCCTATGACCGATCGGGCTTGATAAACAGGGCCATCAAGACGCTAAAAAGTAAGTTGATCGAAGAGATGATTATTGTCGCTCTTGTAACTATGTTGTTTCTCTGGCACGCCCGCTCCGCTCTTGTGGCTTCGATCACCCTGCCGCTTGGTGTGCTGACAGCTTTTATTATCATGAAATTCATGGGGCTGGGGGCCAACATCATGTCTTTAGGCGGTATCGCCGTGGCCATCGGCGCGATGGTGGACGCGGCGGTTGTGATGGTGGAGAACACTCATAAACATCTTGAGAGGCTGGGGCCCGAAACTGACGAGCGTGAAAGATGGAGCGCAGTTTACAACGCCAGCATGGAGGTGGGGCCGGCGTTATTTTTCTCGCTGATTATAATCACTGTCTCCTTTCTCCCCGTTTTCGCGCTTGAGGATCAGGCGGGAAGGCTTTTTAAACCGCTTGCGTATACCAAAACTTTCGCCATGGGCGCATCGGCGATACTGGCCATCACTCTTATCCCCGTTCTCATAGGGCTTTTCGTCAAAGGCAATATCCCCCCCGAAACGAAAAACCCTGTAAGCCGCCTGCTTATCGCAATATACAAGCCGATCATCCACCTGGCGCTCAGGTTCAGAAAATCGGTTATGGCGCTTGCCATCCTCGCCCTCTTGTTTACGTACATTCCCTACCTCAAGCTTGGAAGCGAATTCATGCCGCCGCTCCAGGAAGGAGTCATCCTGTATATGCCCACCACCGTGCCAGGTCTTCCGGTGGCCGAAGCCACCAGGGTTTTGGAGATTCAAGATCGGTTATTAAAACAATTCCCGGAAGTAAAAAGTGTGCTGGGAAAAATAGGGCGCGCCAATACGCCCACCGATCCCGCTCCGCTTAACATGGTGGAGACCCACATTTCACTGATACCAGAAGATGATTGGCCGGAAAGGATAGTCGAGGATGGATATATACAGAGCCTGACCCTGAAAATGATAGACCGGATGCTTTCAGAAATCGCGCTGAAAGATTTCCCAAAAAAAGAAACAGCCTTGCAGATAGAGAGGAAAAGCGGGTGGACTCTTAACAACTGGATTCGAGAGGAGCTTACAAATGGCAAACCTTTATCCGCAATCTTGCTGGCTCTCCCAGGAAAGCTTGGTAAAACGGTATCCGCCGATTTGATCTCGTATATGAAATCATCCGGTCATCTTCCAGACGAACATATCGAAAAAGCCGTAGAAGCGCTGAAAGACTTTCCAGTCCCCCCTGTCGCCATGCGTAAAACAACTTTTGAGGAGCTGACAAAAAAAGAGATGAACCGGATAATCAGCATACCCGGCATGCCCAACTGGTGGCTTATGCCGATAGAGACCAGAATCGGCATGCTCACTACCGGAATGAAGGGACTGCTGGGCCTTAAGATCCGGGGCGAAGACCTTGCCGAGCTCGAAAAAATTTCGTTGGACGTTGAGAAAATATTGAGCTCCGTCCCAGGGACGCTTGCCGTATCCGCAGAGCGCGCCATGGGGGGACGTTATCTCGACATCGATCTTAACAGGGCCAGGCTTGCGCGCTATGGCATAACAATGGAGGACGCGCAAAATGTGATCGAGGCCGCCATAGGCGGCAAAACCATAACGCATACCATAGAAGGGCGTTATCGCTTTCCCGTAAACCTCAGATATCCGCGAGAGCTAAGGGACGATCCTGAAAAACTGAAACGGGTATTGCTTACTGCGTCTAGCGGAGCCCTCATCCCGCTTACAGCCGTATCGAAAATCGTAATGCGCGATGGCCCGCCGATGATAAAAAGCGAGAACGGGCTACTGCTGACGAACGTGCCGGTCGATATCGAAGCGGGACTCGACATCGGAACATATGTAAAACGCGCGCAGGCCGTCATCGACAAAGCGATTGAGGCCGGACAGCTTGAGCTACCCACCGGTTACTACATGGAGTGGAGCGGACAGTTTCAGTTCATGGAAGAGGTAGATAAAAAGATGAAGGTGATTATCCCCGTAACGCTCGCGGTTATCTTTTTACTGCTATTTATCAACTTTGGAAACCTTACCGACACTTTGATAATAATGCTCGGCCTTCCCTTCAGCGTTATCGGCGGGATATGGCTTGTTTACTGGCTCGATTACAACATGAGCGTAGCGGTGGCTGTGGGCTTTATCGCGCTGGCGGGCCTGTCGGCGGAGACCGGGGTCGTCATGCTGGTCTATCTGAATATGGCTTTTGAAAACAAAAAGAAAGAAGGGCGGATGAGAAATTGGCAAGACCTGAAGGAATCCGTCGTCGAGGGGGCGGTCATGAGAATCAGGCCCAAGGCGCTTGTTGTCAGTTGTCTTATGCTTGGCCTTCTTCCCGTCATGTGGACGACCGGCGTCGGATCGAGGCCGATGCAACGAATGGTCGCGCCGATGATAGGCGGGCTGATCTCATCCACGATCCTTACGCTCATAGTCATTCCCGTGATCTACTCGTTTGTTAAAAAAACAGACGCAACAGATTAAGTAATAAAATCTATTAACAACAACCAGGAGATGAAATGATGAATGCCAAACTAATGATTATCGCGATAGCTTCCACAATTAT
>DRJW01000256.1 GCA_011052055.1 Nitrospirota bacterium | reverse complement strand
TGACAATGCCTATGATAGCGCTGGAGGCGCCTCGCTCCTACTGTCCTCTTTAACGCTGATATCGAAATCGGCGTCGCCGCCGCCAGCTTCTGTCCCGGAGCCTTCGACTCTGCTTCTTCTCGGCTCCGGCCTTCTAGGCCTCGGCATGTTCAGGAGGGGGGTCAGGAAACTTTCGTAGGGGCACACGGCGCGCCATTCATTCCTTAACCCGAAGGTCAAAAGACCATCGGGAGCAGTATAGGGTCACGCTTTTGCATCTTGCTAGTCCCAGCGGGACGAAATAGTGTAGCCAGGGGCGTGAGCCTCTGGGCAGATGCAGTTCGAAATAGCAAAGCCCCAACGGGGCGAGACAATCTTGTGCCACCCCGCCGGGGTTTATATTATTTCCCTTTCTAATGTCCAGGGGTTTACACCCCCCGGCTAAATTGTCTCGCCCTTACAGGGCTAATCGTGCGCTCACTATATCCTCACCCATAAGCCCAGGGATGTTAGTTCACCAGCTAAGAGTTTACCGAGGCTCTATTCTACGCTCGCAAGAAGGGCCCGGCAGTCGCGATCCAGATCGAAAGGAAAAGCGGAAACAAGCGTGGGAACGGCCAGAACAACGGTCTGCCTTATGTTTAAAGGGATAATGTAAACTCTCGCCACTATCCTTTTTTTTCCAAAAATCGCCGAGTTTTCAAACAAATATCCGTTATAGGCGCCAGCCACAAGTTTTGACTCGCGTGATTCGAGAACCGGGTTCGACTGTTTTTTCTCCATCTCTGCCCTTACAACCTCTACCGGTTTATCCATCAGCCTTACGGTCATATCCTCCGTCGGCAGTTTAAAGCCAGTCTCGTAGTCGTGGACAAGCTGATCCATATCGTAATTTTCAGGCTTTTTTCCGGTCATGCGTGTGGCAATCTCTACATTGGAGACCCACCCTGCGGGAACTTTAAAACCGAATCCCTTCCTTTTTACTCTCTCCTTGCGCGGCGCCGGATGAAAACGGAGCAGTTCGAAACGCTCTCCATCCTCTCTGGTGAATTTCAGTTTTTCGCCTGATACCGAGAACCTGACCTTTTCAACCCTGCCCGCAGGCGCGCTGTTTACAAAATCGACGATGTAACGGAAAACGCCCCCCTCCCCATGCGAAACAATTCCATGAGTTATTTTGTTTCCCTGTTTGATGATTAATTCATTGCGCCGCACAATCAGGCGGTCTATCACCGCGTTGGGGCCAGCCTGCGCCCATGCGCCGGAAAGACCATCAGAAGCCGTGGCCCGGCCAGCCAGAGCTGACAGTGAAAAAGCCGATAAAACCGCCATCCCGGCCAGGAGAGTTCTGGTGACTGTTTTTATCATGCCCCCATTCCTCTCCTTAGCCATTGCCCCCCTCCAACAATCAATGAATACAAATAGGCGGTGATGAAGGCCACTGCTACGAATGGCGTAACGGCCGGCGCGAGCCATGCCGCCACCAGCGCCACGTTGACAAACGCGACCGAAGTGGCGCTCTTTGCCAGCCCTCGAATTAAAATTGTTAACTTGAACGGCACGATCATCGTCACCGAATGAGACAAAAATATCAGAACCAGATAAGGCTCAGGATCAACATCAAACATTTGCGTCAATAGCAGGACGAACAACATGTGGCGCATAAGCTCATTGGTCGGCGAACCGCCGCCTGGCGCAACATCTGGATTGAGCCGGGAAGTTATGCGAAGAATAATTGAAGCCACAGCGATCATACTCGCCATCAAGACCAGTCCGCCGAAATGCGCGCCCACCGCCAGGGCCAGGGCCACATGGGCGACCGCATCGCAGACATTATCAAGGTCGGCGCCAAACCGGCTACGGATGTTCAACTTGGCGGCCAGCGCGCCATCGAGGTCGTCCATAGCATTATTGAAAATGATTAACGGGATCAGATAACTATAACCGTTTTCCAGGAACAGCGCCACGAGGGGTAGCACGCCAAGAATCGATGTTGCGTTTGCCAGGTTTCGATAGAAAAAGTTTCCTTGAAATTTTCGCATATGCTTTCCAGAACAGTTCCCTTATTAACAATCGGGACAGGCTCCAAGCGCAAAAAAATGATTCTCCAGGCTTGGAAACCCGATCCCGAGGGCTTCGGGGATACGCTTGATCCAGGGAGCCTCCAGACGCATGCCCCAGTAGGTCAGCCGACCCACGATTCGGAGGGCTTGAAACGGTTTCGGGATGACTCGTTTCCATTTTTTGATCATCTCACACCCCATCTGCATGAGAACGTAGGGCTCGTTTCTTTCCACGCTCTGGAGTGTCAATCCGCATTGTCTGAAGAGGCGTTTGTAGTCCGGCACAGAACGATAAACGACCGGATAGTCGTAAGCTCCTCTCACAGTCTCGCCCCGAACCGTCGATTCGCGGCACAGGATAATCCCGTCCGGACCGAGACACGGGATCAACTTTCGCAACAGGGCAATCACATCATTTTCGTCAAGGTACATGAGCAGACCGCCGAGGAAGACTAAACCATATTGGCCATCGGGCTTGAACGACAAGACATTACCGTGTATTGCGCGGATGTTGGAATACGGAGCGCATCGCACCTCCAGCGCCTGGTAGAGCGCATTAC
>DRJW01000255.1 GCA_011052055.1 Nitrospirota bacterium | reverse complement strand
CAGGTATCCTCAATTCCCGGACGATATAGAAACCTGCGGTTACAGTTTTAAGTAAACCGCTATCAGCCACACACGAATTTCCTGATAAACACTACCAAATAGCTCCTTGATCTTTGAGAAGGAAGATTATGAGCATGTTAAATGTTTTTTCCTGATTTAGAAAAAACATAAACGACCGCAAGAAACTTGCAAGTCAGGCCCAGCGCACGTATCCTGGCTCCACCCTGTCGAACATGTCGGGATTAGAGGGCAACACCCGTACCGAGAAGCCGTGCCTGCCGCTTTGGGTCAGCGGGGCCGATCCTTTAAAAACGGCTATTGCGTCATCCTGTTTTTCAAACGTCATGGGCGCGGGGCTTCCCTCGACTATATCGTCCCTCACGTCCAGAGCGCCGAAAAATATTTCCACTTTAAGATCCTCCGGTTTCAGGCCGCCTATACGCACATGAGCCTTCACTTCGAGCATCTGACCGACACGCAGATCGCTTGAGACGACCTGCTCTACATGATCCACCATCACGGATGGCCACTGTTGTTCAATAGTACCCTTCCAACTGGCCAGCGCTTTGAGCCTTTTTCTATTGTCTTCTTTAAGAGATTTCACCCGTTGGGCGCATGGCAGGTAGAAGAACACCGTATAGTTTCTCACCATTCTATTGGTATTGAACACCGAGTTTAGCTGGGACATGGAAGTCTTCATCATGTTGATCCAGCCTCTTGGCATATCATCGGAGCCGCGATCATAAAAAAGCGGAACAATTTCTTTTTCCAGAAGGTCGTACAGGGCTGTGGACTCGATCATATCCTGCTCGCCCTCCCCGCCGGGGAAATCGGACGCTTCTTCGCCCATGCCAATGGCCCATCCGGTATTGACGCCGTACCCTTCGCACCACCACCCGTCCAGGATCGACAGGTTGAGCGCGCCGTTGGCGGATGCTTTCATTCCCGAAGTGCCGGAGGCTTCCATGGGCCTGCGGGGAGTGTTGAGCCATATGTCAACTCCCTGAACCATGTAGCGCGCAAGGTTGATATCGTAGTTTTCTACGAAAGATATCCTGCTTCGAAGATCCTTGTCGCGGGCCCAATGGATGATATTTTTAATCAAGGTTTTACCCTCGTGGTCGCGTGGATGAGCCTTGCCCGCTATCACAAGCTGAACCGGCCTTTCGTTATTGCACAATATTCTTTTGAGCCGGTCGAGATCGTTAAAAAGCAGGTTAGCTCTTTTGTATGTGGCGAACCGGCGGGCGAAGCCTATGGTAAGGGCGTCGGGTCTCAGCGTTTCATCGGCCAGGCTTACTTCGGATGGTGTGGAGCCCCGCTTTTGCAATTGCTTTTTCAGCATTCCCCTGGCAAAACCGACCAGTCTTTCGCGCCTTCGCTCGTGGGTGCGCCAGAGCTCGGTGTCGGGAACATCGTGGATACGTTGCCATACGCTGTCGTTGGCCGGCTCATGAACCCATCGGGCGCCCAGATAGCGGTCGAACAGCCCCCAAAGGTCGTCCGATATCCATGATCTTATATGTATGCCGTTGGTAATGGCCCTGATCGGAACGTCATGGGTATCCAATCCGCCGTACATTGGAGCCCACATTTTTTTCGACACTTCGCTGTGAAGCTGGGAGACGCCGTTTGTAAAAGAGGAAAGACGCATGGCCAGCACCGTCATGCAGAAGCCTTCACGGTCGTCCGCCGGATTTTGCCGTCCCAATCCAAGAAAGGTTTTCATATCGAGACCCAGCTTATCCATGAAATCCTGGAAATATTTCTGAACAAGCTGGGGTGTGAACACGTCGTTGCCGGCGGGAACGGGTGTGTGTGTTGTGAAAACGGACGAGGCTATAACCTCTTCTTTCGCCTCCCGGTAGCTGATCTTCTCTTCATCCATAAGCATGCGTATCCGCTCTAGCGCCAGAAAAGCGGAATGTCCTTCGTTCATATGGCACACCGCAGGATTGATCCCCATCGCCGAAAGAGCTCTCACGCCGCCGATGCCCAGCATGATCTCCTGCTCCATTCTCATGTTTATGTCGCCGCCATATAGTTGCTGTGT
>DRJW01000254.1 GCA_011052055.1 Nitrospirota bacterium | reverse complement strand
TTCGTAGCGAAATCGAGCGAAAAGTCGTCAGGCGAGACTGCGAGACAAAATAGCCGCAAGCGTAGTAATAACTACTCTGAGGACGAATTTGACTAGTCAACGAATTTGACTAGTCAACGAATTTGACTCGGCAACGAAGCGTGGCGCATTTTACAGCCGATTGTAGCAGAAATGGATTTTTAGAGGTTCCCATTAGTTAGCCTGGTTGAATAATTTTACCGTTATGAAAAAACTTGGCGAGGCGCCTGACCGCTTGATGACGCATCTTCTTTTTATCTTCCTGGCGTCTGACCTGGGGCAGAGGCTCCATGGATAACCAACCATGAGACGATGCTAACATATTATCGCGTCAAAATTATATTTTATGAAAACAACAGCTTTATAATCATCCAGTTACGTAGCAAGGAGGTCTGAAGGGATTAATGGCGCCAACGGATCAGACAATCGCGTCGAGTCCGCCCATATAGGGGCGGAGGGCCTTGGGAATTTCGATGGAGCCGTTCTCTAGCTGGTAATTTTCCATGACCGCCACCATAGTTCTGCCGACCGCAAGGCCCGACCCGTTCAGGGTGTGGACGAATTGAGGCCTGCTTTTTTTATCCCTGCGGAATCTCAGGTTTATCCGCCTGGCCTGGTAATCGGTAAACCATGAACACGATGAAATTTCGCGGTATTTGTTCTGGCTCGGCACCCATACCTCGATGTCATAAGTTTTGGCCGCTGAAAAACCGAGATCGCCGGAACAAAGGGTGACAACGCGGTAAGGAAGGTTGAGCCTTCTGAGGATTTCCTCTGCGTCTTTAAGGATTCTCTCCAGCTGTCTTTCGCCATCTTCTGGAGCTGTGAACTTTACAAGCTCCACTTTGCTGAACTGGTGTTGCCGAATGAGCCCGATAGTATCCTTGCCATAAGACCCGGCCTCGGCGCGAAAGCATGGGGTGTACGCCGCATAAGATATGGGGAGGTCGGAAAGGTCGAGAAGCTCTCCCGACAAAATATTGGTGACGGGAACCTCGGCGGTCGGAATCAGCCAGTAGTCGCTGTTTTCTATTTTAAACAGATCGTCGGCGAATTTCGGGAGCTGGCCGGAGCCGGTCATCGCAGATGTGTTGACCATGAAAGGAGGAGCGACTTCGGTATAGCCATGTTCTTTAGTCTGTATTTCAAGCATGAAGTTTATGAGCGCCCGCTCCATCTCGGCCGCCGGCCCTTTGGCCAGAGAGAAGCGCGCCCCGGCGATTTTTGCCGCCCGCCCAAAATCGAGTATCCCAAGACTCTCGCCAAGCTCTACATGCGATTTTGGCGCGAAAGAGAACTTCGGGATCTCTCCCCACTTTAAAACTTCCCTGTTGGCCGCTTCGTCCTCTCCATCCGGCGTCGATTCGTGGGGGATGTTGGGAATCGACAATAACATCGACTCGATCTCTTCCCCGGTCTTTTTAAGACTTTCGTCGAGGGCCTTGATTTCACCGCCTATTTCGCGCGATTTCGCCTGTTCTATATCGGAATTTTCTCCCGACTTTTTCTTTTCTCCGATATTCGCGCTTAATTCATTCCGGGACTGCTTCAACTGCTCGGTCTTCTGGATAAGCCTCAGCCTTTGGGCGTCCAGGGACAAAAGCGCGTCGAGACCGTAATCCCCGCCACGCTTTGAGAGCCGCGCGCGTATCATCGCCGCATTTTCTCTTATCAGTTTTATATCCAGCATAGGGCCACTTACCGCCTTCTTGCCTTGATCCGTTTTTTGGCGGAGTTAATCTTTTTCTCCACAAGTTTTTTGTCCGGGAAAGCTTCTCTCATCTTCTCATAAGTCAAAAGGGCCTTTTCAAGCTGATCAAGCTCTTCGTAGCAAGCCCCGATACCCAGCATTATGTCGTACTTGTATTTATTTTCAGGATAATCTAAAAGCGCTTTTTCATAAATTATTTTCGCTTCTTTCGCCTCGCCGTCGATTATCATACAGTTCGCGATATGATAGTTGGCCTCCAGGGCGAAATCGCTCCGGGGGAACTCATTAAGGAGCGCCTGGTATTCTATGATCGCCTGCGGACAGGCGCCTTTCTTATAATACATTTTTCCAATGTTAAGCATATACTCGTCGGCTTTGATGATATCCCTGAAATCGTTGAGAATCCGCTGGTACTGCAGAATCGCCAGGTTATAGTTGCCAAGCGCCTGCTGGTAAATATCAGCTATATATTTATGTGATTTGAGGTTTAATTCGGTCTTGCCTTCGAGTTTTGTGACTTTTATGAAATAGTCTAAAGCTTTGTTCGGGTTGTCGAGGTTTAAATAGTAGATTTCGCCGAGCCGGTAATAGGCGCTTGAAATCTTCTTCGAATCAGGATATTCCGCCACCAGAAGTTTGAGCTTGTCGGCCGCCCGGCTGTACTCGTCTTTAAGCCACAGCTTTTGCGCCCCGTCGAACAGGGCCTGATCGCTTTTAAAGCAGGCGCCAAATCCCGTAAGCCAGATTATGGAGAAAACAGCGGCTACGTACAGGCGCCTGCTATGCGCGCCTGTCTGGCAAACGGCAGGTTTTGCAATCGGAGGCTTTGCTATGAGCGCCACCTACTCCCCTTGGACCTGCTCACGGAGCCTGCCCACGGAGACAACTTTGTCGTGCTCTTTGATACTTATCACTCTGACGCCTTTTGTATTTCTGCCGATGACGGAGATGTCGGAA
>DRJW01000253.1 GCA_011052055.1 Nitrospirota bacterium | reverse complement strand
GTGATAGATGTGAAATCGATGTTCGACTCGAGCTGTTTCGGAGGCTCGGTTTCATACTGGCGCCTCTAGGACGATACGTTCATGTCAAAACGCTTGACGGCGCTGTACAAGCCAATATCTTTTCTGTTGTTTTCTGTTTTTATCGTAACCGTTTTGTTTTCGAGCGCTTTTTCCGAGGATAAGCTGACAGGCGAAAACAAGTTTGACGATCTGGTCAGCGGCATGCGGCCTATGGAAAAGTGGCTTGCCGGATTCTCTTTGCCTGTAAACATAAGCGAGCCCTGGCCTCCTCTGGACGAGGCGTCTGTGAAAGTCGGACGATACATATATCAGGCGCGTTGCGCTGTTTGCCACGGCGTTAAGGGCGACGGCAAGGGCCCCCGCGCCGGAGATATGAAGATAAAGCCGCGTGATTTTACAGAAGCGAAGTACAAGTTCCGCTCCACGCCCGCAGGCGCGCTTCCAACGGATACGGACCTTTTTAAAACCATATCGAGGGGGCTTCACGGAACGGCTATGGTTCCGTGGCTGGGGCTCAACAACAGCCAGAAATGGCTGGTGATCTACTATATAAAAACATTTTCAGATTATTTTGAAGACGGGGAGAAAGCCGAAGTGGTAACGCCGCCTGAACCGGTAAAATCGTCCGATGAGTATGTTAAACTGGGGGCCGAAGTATATGGTAAAGCCGGGTGCCATGAGTGTCATGGCAAAGAGGGCTACGGCGACGGCGCCAAAGCGGACAAACTCAAAGACGATTGGTTACGTCCCATAAAACCGATGAATTTCAGGAAGCGGATATTAAAACGGGGACTTGAGATTAACGAGATATATCTTACCATCGCCACAGGCCTCAACGGGACGCCGATGGCTTCATACTCATCGTTTCTTACTGAAGATGAAATTCTGGCGGTCTCCTATTTTGTACGATCCATCGCTCCTGACATGGAAACGAGAGTTACGGTTCACAGACAACGCCCTGCGCCGGATGTGATGGCGGGGCTGAGGATAGATCATATGCAGGGGATACGGTTCCGGGGCCCTTTGATGTTTCCTCTGCGTTAGTATTCAAGAATACAAGGGACGCTGTGCGATCAGCGGGTTTATACTGCAGACCACTGAGGCGCTGGTATGCGGCGTCTGGACGCTTAAGGGAACCTCTAAAAATCCATTTCTGCTACAATCGGCTGTAAAAGGCGCCATGCTTCGTTGTCGAGTCAAAATAGTCCTCAGAGTAGTTATTACTACGCTTGCGGCTATTTTGTCTCGCCGCCTCGCCTGACGACTTTTCGCTCGATTTCGCTATGAAAGCAATTTTTAGAGGTTCCCTTAATGCTTTTTTATAATATTGGTGGCCAATGCCAGGCTCCTTGCAAGTAACCGACACCGATCTGCTGGCCGTGGTGGATATTCAGAATGATTTCCTCCCCGGCGGCGCGTTGGCGGTTCCGGAAGGGGATGATGTGATACCGGCGATAAACCGGATAACATGTATTTTCCCCCATATTATCTTGACCCAGGACTGGCATCCCGAAAACCACAGCTCGTTCGCCTCTTCGAACGCAGGGAAAAAACCGTATGACACGGTTGCCACGGAGTATGGAGAGCAGGTTCTGTGGCCGGATCATTGTGTCCAGGGAACGCATGGCGCGAAGTTTCATAAAGACCTCCATATCCCCGGCGCTCAGCTGATTATACGAAAAGGTTTCCATAAAGAGATCGATTCATACTCCGCTTTCGTCGAAAACGACCGCAAGACGCCGACCGGGCTTGGCGGATATATTCGGGAAAGGGGGTTTAAACGAATTTTTATCACAGGGCTTGCGACAGATTTTTGCGTCCAGTACACCGCGCTCAACGCCATTGGGCAGGGGTTTAAAGCTTTTGTAATTGAAGATGCGTGCAGGGGGATAGATATCGGAAATTCGCTGGATGACGCCTGGCGTAACATGGAGCGGGCAGGAGTGACCAGGATCGCCGAATCGGATCTGGCGGCGCCATGAGCTATCCAAAATCGGCGCTGGCGACCGATTATTACCAGCTTACTATGATGGCCGGATATTACTCGGCCCGGATCAACCAGCGTAAAGCCTGTTTTGATCTGTTTTTTCGCAGTAACCCGTTTGAGGGCGGATACACTCTGGCCGTTGGCCTTGAAGACGCTTTGAAATATCTTGAGTCGCTTTGTTTCAGTAACGATGATATCGCCTACCTTGCGTCCTTGAAACAGTTCGATGATAAATTCCTGCGCTATCTGGAAACGCTCAGGTTCACAGGAGATGTCGACGCGGTTTTGGAGGGGACGGTGGTTTTTCCCCAGGAGCCTGTTCTAAGGGTGACAGCGCCTCTGGATCAATGCCAGCTCGTAGAGTCCACTCTATTAAATATAATTAATTTCCAGTCGCTCATCGCGACAAAAGCGGCCAGAATATGCGCCGAGGCGGGAGTGGATAACGTGCTGGAGTTCGGCCTGCGCCGCGCCCAGGGGCAAGACGGCGCCCTGACCGCCTCGAAGGCGGCCTACATCGGGGGATGCGCCGCTACATCCAACACGCAAGCGGGAAAAATTTACGGCATCCCCGTGAAAGGAACACATGCCCATTCGTGGGTGACGGCTTTCGACAATGAGCTTACAGCTTTCAGGAAATTCGTGGAAATCTTTCCTCAAAACTCTGTTCTGCTTATCGACACTTTCGACACTTTGACAAGCGGGGCGCCAAACGCCATTACCGCAGGATTGGAGATGAAAAAAAGAGGTGAGAGGCTTGCCGGTGTACGGCTCGACAGCGGCGACCTTATGTTTCTTTCTGTTAAAGTAAGGGAAGCGCTCGATCAAGCCGGGCTTTTTGAAACAAAAATATACTGCTCCAACGAACTCGACGAGGGGATAATACATGACCTTAAAAACCAGGGCGCCAGGATAGACGTTTACGGAGTTGGCACAAGGCTGATAAGCGCGTTTGGTGAACCGGCCCTCGCGGGAGTCTACAAGATGGCCGCGTGTGAGGACGGGAGCGGTGAATGGAAAATGAAACTGAAAAAATCGGAGGGACTCACAAAAGCGACGCTACCCGGCTTCAAGCAGGTATGGCGTATGTTTAACGGAGACGATGAAATGATGGCCGACCTGATCGAGCTTGACGATAAAGAGCCAGACTTTTCCAGGGGTGTCACAGGAACCCATCCGGTCGTAGAAAGGATGGAGAAAATTTACGATGGAATTAAAAAGACGTATGCTTTGATAAACCCGGTCATGCGCTCCGGTCGAACTGTGATAGACATTCCTTCACTTTCAGCCACTAGAGCGCGCGCCCGCGCGCAACTTGAGCTACTCCACCCCACATCACGCAGACTGCTAAATCCTCATATATATAAAGTCAGCGTGGGGCCTCATCTGTCTGCGATTACACGACAGCTAAGAAAAAACTTGTAGACCGCAATTGGCCATTCTTTTTTATATCTTCATCGGGGGAATAAAATAGGTTATAAAAATATTACAAAAATGATAAAATATCCTCCAGTTGAGTATAATGCGGAATAAAATAAGCCAGAATTCGTCTATAACCTGAAATCAGTTGTCAGAGGTTCCCATAAATTTCTGGCGCTACGAAGAGCAGATGAACGCTACGCGGGGGATTTATCAATTTAAGAGCCGCCGTCTTTCATCCGCGCGCTTAAAATAGATAGGTCGGGCCGTAGATTAAGAAAACTTTATTAAAAATTGGAGGACTAAATGTCGAAAATCAATTTATTTGTAGCGATGACAGCCGCGTTTCTTTTCATCATGGGCCCGGCTCCATCTTTTGCGCACGGTTCACAACATAATCCATGCGCCAAAAAAACGAGTAACCCATGCGCCAAGCATAATCCATGCGCCATGAAAACGAGTAACCCATGCGCCAAGCATAATCCATGCGCCATGAAAACAAGTAACCCATGCGCCAAGCATAATCCGTGCGCCATGAAAACAAGTAACCCATGCGCCAAGCATAATCCGTGCGCCATGAAAACAAGTAACCC
>DRJW01000252.1 GCA_011052055.1 Nitrospirota bacterium | reverse complement strand
TTTATAAGCTTCTCGCCGGTTTCGGAGTAATTTTCCACAATAAACCCCGCCATCATCGATATGAGCAATACGCTTGCATGGAGAGCCACGCTGACCTCCACAACTATTAACGCCGTTGTCACCACGAAAAGCCCAATGTTCTGGTCGGTAAGTTTAAGGTAGCCAGTCATCAACGCCCCGGCCGCCCACCCGATTAACAGCGAGATTGTTATTTCATAAAACATGTCCAGAGCAAGATCGAACCCCATTCCTTTGCCCTGCCCGATCACCGCCTCGATCAGGCCGATTACCATTCCGAAAACCACAACCACAATCACATCCTTTAACACGGTTACGCCTATTACAAGATCCGACACCGGGCCGCTGGATCTTGTCTCGGTAATAACGGCTATGGCCGTCGCCGGGGAATTGGCGGTGGATAGAGCGCTAATCAGAACCGCTCCGCAAAAGGCGACTATCAGAGAGCCGCCCAAAAGATCGGTAAAGTAAAAAAGAGGGAACAAAGCGGAAAAAACAGCGAAAAACGTATATCCGAACTGGAGTGCGGCGGTCCATAAAAGAGTTTTCATTCTCGGCATGAACCTGGAAATTTTCAGCTCTCCGCCGGCGGTGAAAGCGATAAGCGAGAGGGCAAGGCCGTTTACCAGTTGAAGCGGCTCAGCGCTCTTGTCAGTGACAAACCCCAGAACAAAAGGCCCGGCCAGGATACCGGCCACAAGAAACCCGGTTATCGACGGCGCTTTTAGAGCAAGCGCCATCTGTCCCAGAGAGAAGGCGAAAAGCAGAACAAAACCGAGCGCCAGCGTCGATTCGGCCAACGGATCGATCGATACGCCTCCCAGCTGGTATACGAACGACATTAAAGCCAGGAGAACAAAGACGATTAAAACGGGGCGCAGACGAGTCATCTTCCGGTCTCGTCCGTCTTGTGGTTTCCGAGGGTTTTCTGGATTAGCCAGGGAGCCAGGGCCTCGTTGGCTATCACGCTAATGGCGATTACCCCGAAAGCCAGTTTGGGCGCCTGGCCCGGATAAATGAGGATGTAATTGAGGCCGATGGCGAGCGCCAAAGCGCCCTGCGCCCCTAGCGCCTGGCCGATTCCTTTTTGCAGTTTGTCAGTTTTAAAAAGAAGCCTGGCGCCTGCGTCCACAGATTCGCGTTTAAGCCACAATCTGACGACGATCAGAACGCCCGCGAGCGCCCATATCTCCAGCGTGTAAGACTGCCACCACATACCCGATACGATGAGCACGATTACGTAAAACTGTTTTTCGGTCGAATGCAATGAAACGTAAATCATGTCATCTGGCTGAAGGGTATTGGCCAGAAAAACACCCACAAGAAGGCTTAGAAAAAGAGGTGAAAGGCTAAGGTAAAAAGCTATTCCCGTGATTAAAATGAGAAACCCGATAAAGACCGCCAGGTTTTCACCTTCGGAGAGACTTTTCCTGTCGAAAAGAAGAAAAACGCCAGCCAGCGCGGCCGAGATTATAAGTGAGTAAAACATCATCGAGAATCCCCGCGCCAAAGAGAAACCCCCTCCCGGCTCCGCCGTGAAAAAACAGAACAAAACCCCGATGACAATGAGGGCGGGCGCGATATCCAGAGTGGCGATAATCATCAAGGCTCTTAACTGAGGGCTTTTGGATCGATCAAGGCGGGCGCCCACAAGGCTTATGGCTGTCGGTGACGAGATGGCCCCCGCGCAGGCGACTATCCCGGAGGCGACGGCGATCTCTATCCAGGAGATGCCAAGAAGGATCGACGAGGCCAGCGCGAAAATAAAAAACAGGCCCACGCCGACCAGAGCCGCCTGTATCAGTGTCAGCAGTTTCATCGCCGGATCGATTTTTCTAAGGTCGGATACGCGCATCTGAACTCCGAAAATAAGGCCGACCCACCCAAGCCCCAGCGC
>DRJW01000251.1 GCA_011052055.1 Nitrospirota bacterium | reverse complement strand
TTTCGTAGCGAAATCGAGCGAAAAGTCGTCAGGCGAGACTGCGAGACAAAATAGCCGCAAGCGTAGTAGTAACTACATTGTAGCGGAAATGGATTTTTAGAGGTTCCCTTATGTTACAATGACCGGGATGTCTTTGGCGATTGTGAAATAAGAGATTTTCATCATGAAATCCCAGTCCGGCTCTACAGGCATATCCCGTCACATCCCGCTAAAGCAACGCCTGGCGTTGGAGCAGAAGATAAAGCTCAAGCGCCTTGTCAAAGAATTTCCTTATGTTTCTTTTTATCTCGATGACGATGATTTAAAAAGCAATATGGACAGCCTGCTCAAAGGGGTGGGTTTTGTCAGCGAACATATAGACGTTAAGAAAAAAAAAGAGATCGTTAAGCGTTCGCTGTACGCTCTGGAAAAGAGCCACCTGATCCTGGTCAATTACAGGCGGAAACTGGACGGCTCTAACATTTTAAGCTTTTTAAATGAGCTAAGAAGGCACAATCCCCATAAATCGTTTAAAAATATAGTTCCTGTTTTTGTAGCCAACGTGGTTTCCAATAAGGACAATGTTATTTTCAGGGCGTTAAGTAAATTTGATATTCGTTTCGCCATTTTTTTAAATCCCGAAAGCTCCTGCGCCGCCAAGCTTGAAAAGCTTTTCAACGAGTTGCAGACCTTTCAGAAACTGATTTTTGATGATATAAAGTTTGAGAGGGCCGAAAAGCCGAATGTGAGCCGGGCGAACGAGAAAAAATCGAAAATCATTGAAAAATATAAAAGCCTGCTAAAAGAAGCCGAAGGGCAAATAGATTTTCATCCCGAAAAAGCTATCGAGCTTTTTACCGAGGCGATAGAGCTGAAACCGGAATTCGACACCCTTGTGCAAAGGGGCGACGCCTATTATATGATTAGCGAATTTATTCCAGCCATTCACGATTACAGGGAAGCTAACAAGCTGTCGAAGGGCAGGTCTGACCCTTTCGCCAAAATAAGCGCCTGCTGTTTTAACCTTGTCCGCCAGTCAGCGAACAAGGGCGATAAGGATAAGGCGGGTGAATGGTTTGAAAGAGGGGTGAAAGCTTTTCATAAAGCAGAGGAGATAATCGAGAAGATTGAAAAAGACAAAGAGCTTTTTGTGGAGGGCGCGCCGGAGTGTACGCATAAATTTTTAATACTGGCCCTGTCAGAAGCGGATTTCAGAGACTACGGGATGGAAGACGAAGAGCGCAAGATCAACTCGTTGCTTTCGGAGACTCTCCAAAAAACAAAACATATAGATTTTTTAAACGCCGATCTCGATTTGGACGCCAGAATAGATTACGCTATCTTGCTCACCAGGCAAAAACATTACGAGGCGGCCGAGAAAATTTTTCGTAGCCTGATACAACAGGATGTAGACAACGCCGGGCCGGCGTTTAATAACTTCGCCGTGGAGCTTAGAAAAAACAGGGAATATAAAAAAGCCTTCGAGATTTATACAGAGCTTTTAAAATACAACGTTCCCGAAAAAGATATAGTTATCCAGAACATGATGATGGCCGGACGTAAGTACGCTCAAATAACAATGGCGCAAAACAAGGCCGAAAAGGCGATCGAGATATATGAGGAAACGATTAAACACGCCAAAGACGCCGAGAATATGGAGTGGGCGCTTTGTGATATGGCGTCGGCCTATCTTGAAATCCAGGATACGGAGCGGGCTCTGATGTTTTTCAACATGGCGATAAAAAAGAACAAAAACCTGGTAGAGTCGGAGCAGTTCAAATCGTACAAACCTCTTCACGGATTCGCGAACGCAAGATAGCGTCAGCCCGTTTTCCTTCCGGCAATCGGCTTTGTCTCATTGAGTATCATTTTAAGGCAGTTGGCCAGCATGCTCTGTCTCCTAACTTACCGTAGGATTCCGGCCCACCCTGCCGTATGGAGGCTTTCAGATTTACAAAAATTTAATATATTGATTTACCACTATATTTACGTTACTATTCATATAATTTGCTCTAATTACCCATATTTAATAAGAATTACTTATGAAGCCTGAAGTTGGCTCGGCAGAGATATCTCGCCAGGCTTCCCCCACACAACCCCTGGTAATGCAACAGAAAGTCAAACTCAAGCGCCTTGTAGAGGAATTTCCATATTTTTCATTTTACCTTGACGATCTCGACCTCAAGGAAAACGCTGTAGGCCTGTTCGAGAAGATAGGGTTTATCGTCGATCATATCGACGTGAAAGACAGGGGCGACATTATAAAGCTATCTATCCAGGCGCTTGAGAAGGGCCATCTGATAGCGCTTCACTATCGAAAGAAGCAGGATGGCTCCAACATATTGAGCTTATTTACAGAGCTTAAACGTTTAAAGCCTCACAAATCGTTTAAAAATATCATTCCCGTTTTTGTGGCCAACGTTGTTTCAGGCACGGATAATATTATTTTCAAGGCGTTAAGTAAATTCGATATACGTTTCTCTATTTTTCTGAATCCCGACAACTCCGGAGCCGCCAAGCTGGAAAATTTTCTAAGCGAGTTGCAGGCGTTTCAAAAACTGATTTTTACTGATATCAGGCTCAAAAGCTCCAGGAAGCCGGATATCAGCCGGGCGGATATAAAAAGCGTCGAAGTCGCCGAAAGGTATAAAAGCCTTGTAAAAAAAGGCGACGAGTTAATGAAGACCAACCCTGAAAAAGCTATCGAGCTTTTTTCAGAAGCCATTGATTTAAAGCCGGATTTTTACGTTTACGAAAAAAGGGGCGACGCTTATTACCTGATCGGCGAGTTTACGATGGCTATAAACGATTACATTGAAGCCAACAAGCTATCCCAGGGCATGTCCGATCCGTTCGCGAAGTTAAGCGCCTGTTGCTTTAATCTTGTCCGCGAGGAAGCAAAGAAGGGTAACAAGGATATAGCCAGAAAATGGTTCGACAGGGGCGTGAAATCTTTTCATAAAGCAGAAAAAATAATCGAGAAGATTGAAAAAGATAAGGAGCTTTTAGAGGAGGGGTATTCCGCAGGCGCGTATAAAAATATAATGGAGGCCCTCGCCGAAGCCGACCTGAGGGAAATCGGGATGGAAGAAGAGGAGCGGGAGATCGACTTATTATCGAGAAAAGTTTTTGAGAAAATAAAGCATATAGATTTTTCCAATGAGGATATCGATGTCGATACCCGCATGAATTATGCGATCACGCTTACCCGCCAAAAGCATTATGTGATCGCGGAGAAAATATTCCGCTCGCTCATCCGCCAGGATGTGGATAACGCCGGGCCGGCGTTAAATAACTTTGCTGTGGAGCTTAGAAAAAATAAGGAATACGAAAAGGCTTTCAATATTTACAGGGAGCTTTTCAAATATAAAATCACCAACAAGGATATCGTTATCCAGGAGATGATGATAGCCGGGCGCAAGTACGCTCTAACGGCGCGGGCCGATGGCAAGTCCGAAAAAGCGGTCAAGCTTTACGAGGAAATAACCAGATACGCCAAAGACGCCAAGAATATGGAGCGGGTTTTTTGCGATATGGCGGCGGCCTATCTTGAAATCCGGGATACGGAGCAGGCGCTGATGTTTTTCGATATGGCGATAAAAAAAAGCAAAAGCCTGGCAGAGCCGGTTATGCTCTAGGCCTGTTCGCGTCGAACACCCGATATACTCAAAGCGGCCGAAAATTAATTACAGCCACCTACATCCCGAATTTCGCGCGCGCCTTTTTCAGGATTTCCGGCGTTATCTCTGTGGCTTTCTGATCTCTTGCGAATTGCTCTACCATCTGTTTGGCCATGTCGCGGACGAAATCAGGAACTTTTTGAAAATCGGCCAGAGCCTCGTCCGACCATATAATTTTCCCCTCCATAGCTTTCGCCCTCGATCAGCCGCCTACGCAGGTCATCACACGACGCAGGTTACCACCCTGTTTTATGGCCATGTCGCGTACTTTGTTTTTATGTTTAAGGGAGGCTTTAATAGCCGTCTTAATCTCATCGCCGGATGCGTCCCGCGCCAGCATAGATTTGAGATCGAGATTATTATCGCCAAACAGACAGGTTAAAAGCTCTCCGGTGGAAGTGAGCCTGAGCCTGTTGCACTCGGCGCAGAAATGATGGCTGACGGCGGATATAAAGCCTACCTCGCCAACGGCTCCTTTAAACCTGTAAATTTCGGCTGGCCCCCCCCACTGGGACTTCTCGCACGGAGCAAGTTCTCCCATTCGCTCCACCCGTTTTTTCACATCGCTCATCAGCGCAAGGCGGCTTTCGTCCCAGACTTCCGGTGTGGCGGGCATAAACTCGATAAACCTTATCTGGACGGCCCGCCTGCGCGACATATCGGCGAAC
>DRJW01000250.1 GCA_011052055.1 Nitrospirota bacterium | reverse complement strand
TGAGTTTCTTCGATTCTGTGATAGCGATAGTGCGAAAAGATGTGGCGATGGAGTTGAGGGGAAAGGAAATCATCACGACCAGCTTTTTCTTCGCTCTGTTAACGCTTGTGATTTTCAATTTCGCCTTCGACATGGCGTCGGTTCAGGCCAAAGACTTCGCAGGAGGTGTTTTATGGGTGGCGTTTTTATTTTCCGGCGCCCTTACGATGAACAGGTCTTTTCTTTACGAAAAAGAGAACGGATGCCTGTCAGCGTTGATGCTGGCGCCCCTGGACCGGTCCAGCATTTATTTCGGCAAGATGATAGGAAACCTTTTCTTTATGCTAATCACGGAGGTTTTTATCATTCCCGTATTTATTCTGCTTTTTAATATTAACGTTATGGACAGGTTCTGGTGGCAGACGGTCACATTACTGCTTGGCACAATCGGGTTTACATCCGTCGGTGTCCTGATATCCGCGATGTCGGTGAACTTGAGGGCCAGGGAGATGCTCGGCCCTCTTCTCATGCTCCCTGTCGTGGTTCCGGTGATGATCGCCGCTGTGGAGTTATCCGGCGGGATAATACGGGGTGAGCCGATGGAGGGTCTTTATATATGGCTGGAGATTCTCGTTGCTTTTAACGTGATATACTTGGTGATAGCCTGGCTTGTTTTCGATATACTGATCGAAGAATAGGCGCCTGGCGCGCGCTTTTGCTTACAATGCTCCGGCGCCTTTTTTATTATCTGGAGAGTTTAATTAGATGAGCTTCGTAATAGCGGCCTACGCCATCATATGGCTTTTGTTTTTCGGATACGTTTTAAAAATCGGCAGGAGCATATCCAAACTGGAAGAAGAAATCTCAAAACTTAAGAAATGAATTTTATCCGGCGAAACATAGCTGTCGTCACCGGCGCTCTGACCGTCCTTGCGGCTGTCATGATGACCATCTCCATTTATCTGATCTTCTTCTACGCTCCTGTGGAAAAGGTCATGGGCCTGCCGCAGAAGATATTCTATTTCCACGCGCCAATCGCCATCATGTGCTACGTCGGTTTTTTCATAACGTTCGTAAGCTCTATCGGATATCTTTGGACCAGCTCTTTACACTGGGACAGGTTTGCGGTGTCCGGGGCGCATACAGGGCTCTTGTTTATCGCGTTGACCCTCATTACCGGCATGCTGTGGGGAAAGCCTATCTGGGGCGCCTACTGGACATGGGATCCGAGGCTTACCACATCTTTTATCATGTGGCTGATATACGCAGGCTACATGGTCTTAAGATCACAAGTGGATGATGAATACATCAGAGCGAAATATTCAGCCGTCATGGGCGTCATAGGGTTCGCCGACGTCCCTCTGGTTCATTACAGCGTAAAGCTTTGGTCCAGAGGATTACATCCTGTGATAGAAAGAGCCCCCGGCGACCCTGGGATGGATCCGGCCATGTTCTCCACTTTCAAGGTATGCGTAATCACAATATTCATTCTATTCGTTGTTGTGTTTATCCAGCGAGTCAGGTATGAATTTATCAAATGTGATATCGAGCATTTAAAGGCGGTTGATGGACAGTAGTTTTAGCGAAATTATCTTTGAGCGACTCCTCTTTTCCGGTTTGGACTCGCGTTAAGCGGCCATATCTCGTTAAAAGAAGCTAAAGGGAACCTCCAAATGGGTAAATCTGGTTTCGTCACCCTGGCCGGCCGACCTAACGTTGGCAAATCGACCCTCATCAACCGGCTTGTGGGCGACAAGATAGCCATAACATCTCCAAGACCGCAGACGACAAGGAACCGGATAGTGGGGGTGTTAAGCGAAAACGATTTCCAGGTTGCGTTAATAGACACTCCCGGCGTCGGATCGCATGGCTCCAAGCTTGCCCGAAACCTTGCGAACGTGGCCGTAAAGGCGAGCCACGACAGCGACATATTGCTGTTTATCAGCGACGGGCGCGCATCGGACCCGGACGGCGACAGGTCTGTTTTAGGAAGGTTAAAATCGAGCGCCCCGAAAACTATCCTGGCGATTAATAAAATTGACCTTGTAAAAAAAGGGAGACTGCTGGGGCAGATCGAGCGGTTTGGCGCATTCGGATGTTTTGACGAGATAATTCCTGTGAGCGCGAAAACAGGAGAAAATGTGGATAAACTTGTAGAATTGATTCGTGACCATCTTCCGGAAGGGCCGATGTACTATCCCGCCGGGATGAAAACAGACCAGCCTGAAGTGTTTATCATAGGTGAAATTATAAGAGAAAAAGCGATTTTCAATCTTCAGAACGAACTGCCCTACTCTCTGGCTGTGCTTGTCGACGCTGTTGAAGACCGATCTTCCGGTTTGACGGCGGTAGCCGCCTCGATTTTCGTAGAGAGACAATCACAAAAGGGGATAGTGATAGGGAAAAAAGGGAGCATGCTTAAAAAGATAGGCGCGGCCGCCCGGGTGGAGCTTGAGGCGAGGCTTAAGACAAAAGTATTTCTCGACCTGGCGGTTAAGGTCAGGGAAAAATGGACAAGCGACAGTAGAAGTATCTCGGATTTCGGATACGGCCTCAAGGAATAACCTGAAGTAAATTAGGGAACCTCTAATAATCCATTTCTGCTACAATCGGCTGTAAAAGGCGCCATGCTTCGTTGACGAGTCAAAATCATCCTCAGAGTAGTTACTACTACGCTTGCGGCTATTTTGTCTCGCCGCCTCGCCTGACGGCTTTTCGCTCGATTTCGCTACGAAAGCAATTTTTAG
>DRJW01000249.1 GCA_011052055.1 Nitrospirota bacterium | reverse complement strand
TGAAAGGGAAGCGGCAGGTTATCCGAAGCGTCAAGGACAAGGTTAAAAAACGCTTCAATATTTCCATCGCGGAAGTGGGCAATCACGATATCGTTCAGACCGCCTCTCTGGGAATGTGCGTCGCCGCCTCGGACTCATCTCACGCTGACAGCCAGATACAAAAAGCGGTCAATTTTATTTCGGCTCAGGCCGACGTGACAAGTATCTCTTTTGATCTTATCAACATCAAGGAGTGAGAAGTTATGCGCCGCTTTAAGAGGTCAGACAGGGTATCCGGGGAGTTGCTGCATGAAGTCTCCGCGATAATCAGGAATGATATGAAAGACCCCCGCCTCGGCGCTTTCGTGTCCCTGATAAAAGTGGCGCTTAACAACGATTTGAAACGGGCGACTATATACGTCTCCGTCTACGGATCAGAGGAGGACAAGAAAAGCACTTTAGAGGCTCTTAAGAGCGGAGCGGGGTTCGTGCGAAGCTTGATCGGAAAAAGAATGCGGATAAGGTTCGCGCCGGAGATTAATTTTGTTCTGGACGACTCCATCGAGTATAGCGCCAGGATAAACGAAAAACTAAAAGAAGTTCTCACCGAACCGGACGACGAGCCGGACGACAAGAGCGATCAAGGACAAGAGGAATGAAAAATATCGATGGTTTTTTAAACATACAAAAGCCTGATGGCATCACTTCGGCCCAGGTTGTGCGCGATATTAAGAGAGTTATAACAACGAAAAAGATCGGCTACATCGGCACTCTCGACCCGATAGCCGAGGGTGTTCTGGTGATCGCGCTGGGCAAGGCCACACGCCTCATCCAGTTCCTTGAAAAAGTGGATAAAATTTACGAAACATCTCTTACTCTTGGCGTGGAGACCGACACGCAGGATCGAACCGGGAAAATCATGAACGAGGCCGATCCTTCTTTGATAACCGAAGAGATGTTTAAAAACGCGGCGCTGAAATATGTCGGCGAAATAGAGCAGATACCGCCCATGTTCTCGGCGAAAAAAATCGACGGCAAACGGCTCTACGACCTGGCGCGCCAGGGGATCAGCGTCGAGCGCAAACCTGTGAAGGTATCGGTGCATGAGCTGGAGTTTATTAAAAAAAACGGCCCCAGAATTTGTTTCAGGGCCAGGGTCTCCACAGGCGCGTACATGCGCACGCTTTGCCACGACATCGGCGCCGATCTGGGAGTTTACGGCCACCTTTCGAGCTTGACGCGCCTTAAATCGGGAAGTTTCGACATCAAAGACTCGCTGTCGCTTTCAAAGGTGACGATCGAAAACATGGACGAAGTTGAAAAAAATCTCATCTCGCTGTCCGGAGGCCTTATGAACATGTCGGAGGCGGTGGTGATCGCCCACGCCGTCGAAAAGCTTAAAAACGGCATGGCGCTGGGCGTGTCCGATATTTTCAAGTATGAAAATAAAAACGGCGCGAACTATGTGAAAATTGTCGGCAAAGACGGCTCCCTTTTTGGCGTCGGCGTCGCCGAAGGCGTCCCCATGGCAGGCTTCCCCTTCGGCTCCATCCAGCCAAAACGAGTGCTGGTATAAATACCGGTACATTTCCCTTCTTCGCCGTACAACACGCTGTCATTCCAGCCTTGAGCGGGAATCTCTAACCAAACGGGCGCTTATGTAAATTTCCGCTCCAGTCATTACGACTGCTCCAGTCATTACGACTGCTCCAGTCATTATGACTGCTCCAGTCACGTCCCCAGACGTGACGGAGCGCCGTATTCTGTGGTCACGCGGGGGGCCCCCGCCGCCGCGACTCTCACCTATGGAACCCCCTCGGCTCTACG
>DRJW01000248.1 GCA_011052055.1 Nitrospirota bacterium | reverse complement strand
AGTGGCATTTCATATTTGATTGTTAAATTCACAGGTTGTGTGTAGAGTACCGTAAAAAAATATGTCAACCTGTAAATGATAGGAAGTAAACGATGTCAGAAAAAGTAGTAGACGCAGGTGTTATGCATCAGGATAAACAGAGCCAGGAAATTCATGCGGCGGCGCTGGCGCAGGGGATGAGCACGGTATTCGAGCGTTTCAAGGCCCAGCAACCTCAATGCGAATTTTGCAAACAGGGTTTAAGCTGTCAGTTGTGCTCCGACGGCCCTTGCCGGATAAGCGAAAGAAAACCGCTTGGCGTATGCGGCGTAAACGGAGATGTCATCGTCGCCCGCAACCTGCTACAGCTGACAGCTATAGGTACGGCGGCCAACAATTATCAATGCCGTAACCTTGCGAAAACCCTTAAATCTATCGGCGAAGGTAAATCATCGATCAAGATCAAAGACGAGGAAAAGCTCAGGAGAATGTGCCAGGCGCTCGGTTACGACCATGAAAAACCGGTTAAAGAGCTTGCGGTTTTGTTCGCCGATTTCATGCTCAACGAGATAGGAAAACAAAACGACGAGCCTTTAGCGCTGATGGATATGTTCGCCGTGGAGCAACGAAAAGAAGTCTGGAAGAAAACCGGGCTTTACGCAACCAGCCCCGCCTCTGAAGTGATGACAGCGCTGACAAAGTGTATGACGAATATAAGCAACGACGCCGTGGATTTGCTGAAAACCGCTCTGAGGCTCGGCAACGCGAACGAGTACGCCGGGCTCTGGGGCATTACCGTTATACAAGATATTATTATGGGCACCGCCAGCCTCACTTCGGCCCAGACGAATATCGCCTGTATCGATCCGGACACGGTTAATATTATCGCAAACGGCCACCAGCCGATATTTGCAAGTATCATCATGGACAAGGCCAATGACGATGCTTTTCAGTCTGCGGCGAAAGAAGCGGGCGCGAAAGGGATAAAACTTTACGGCTCTTTATGCGCGGGCCAGCAGTTGATGAACGTCTCGGCCAGGGAAGAGTATAAAGATATATTTGGGGGCCAGCTTGGCAACTGGATTCAGGAAGAGTTGTTCATCGCGACAGGCGCCGTCGATATGTTCTTGATGGATTTTAACTGCGCGGTTCCAAGCCTCAAAGATTACGCCGACAAGTACGGCACAAAACTTTTAAGTTTGGATCAGGTAGTGCGGTTTCCCGATGTGGAGTCCCTCGATTTCGACCCGGAGAATGCCGAAGAGCAGGCTGCTAAAGTTCTGAGCGACAGCATTTCGCAGTTCAAAGCCCGCAAGGCGGATAAGTCGAGAGTCATCACCCTTCCGAGCGCTGAGAAAAACCCGGAGGCTATTGCCGGCTACACGACGGAAACTGTGCTAAAAATGTTCGGTAACGACATCAACACATACATAGCGCATATGAAAGAAGGCAGTATCAAAGGAGCGGTGGCCGTCGCCGGTTGCACGACTGTGCGGTCGGGGCAGGGGGGCAAAATGATTCAGGATTTGACGATGGAGCTGATCAAACGCGATATCATGGTCATCGGCGCGGGATGCTGTTCATCGACGCACCAAAACCTGGGTATGTCCACGAGGGAGATGGCGAAGATGGCGGGCGCGAAACTGCGCGCGGTCTGTGAAAAATATGATGTGCCGCCGATAGTCTCCTACGGGTCATGCACCGATGTGGGCAAAATCCTGGATACGGTGGCGGCGCTGGCCTGGACGATCGGTTGCGACACCAGCGAGCTTCCGGTGGCGGCGGCGGTTCCTGAGTATATGGAGCAAAAAGCGATCGCCGACATCTTCACCACGCTTTCGTTCGGACTGCTTACCCACGTTTCGCCGGAGCCGATGATACGTGGAAGTGAGCTGGTGACGAAATACCTGACGGAAGATATGGTGAATGTGACTGGCGGGCGGATGTTGCTCGAAGACGATCCTGTCAAAGCGGCCGACGCTATTGAGGCCCATATAATAGACAGAAGAAAAGTGATAAACTTCGACTGATCTCAAGGTGGGCCGGTTTTTTTTAAACCGAAACCTGAATGTTAATATGATATTGTGAAGCCTTACGCGGGCGTAGCTCAGCTGGTAGAGCGTCAGCTTCCCAAGCTGGATGTCACGGGTTCGAACCCCGCCGCCCGCTCCAATAGATCAACCCCCTTAATGAATACAACCAGATTTTAACGAACTCAGAAACCCGCTAAATCCTTTCCATTAACGCCGCCAGCCTTTTAGCTTATGCGCCACATGCCCAGGTTGATGACCGTTCCGTTTGGTTATGTTTTTTGAGAAGCTCCAGAATCTTTTCGGGCGTCTCAGGAGGACTGAAATAAAACCCTTGAATGTGAGAGCAACCATTGTCGTTAAGAGCGGAAACCTGCTCCAATGTTTCGGCGCCCTCGGCGATAACACGTAGTCCCATGCTATGGCCCATGGATATCGTCGCCTGGACAATGGCCATATTATCATTGTCTCCGGTAATGTCGTCTACGAATGATTTGTCCACTTTTAGTTTGCTGATGGGGAATTTTCTCAGGCGGCTCATTGATGAAAAACCGGTGCCGAAATCGTCGATTGAAATATTGACCCCAAGCTCGCTTAACTGGCGCATGATTTTCGTCGCCCAATCCATATTGGCCATGATGGAGCTCTCGGTGATCTCAAGCTCAAGGTAATGGGGCGCAAGGTTGGTTTCGGACAGAATCAGGCGAACTGTTTCGACAAGATTTTTTTTCTCGAATTGCTTGGCCGATACATTAACTGACATGAGTAGATCGTCGAATCCTACGTTGTGCCAGCGCTTGACCTCCGAACAGGCTTCTCTTAGAATCCACTCTCCCATGCTGATGATAAGGCCTGATTGTTCCGCAACCGAAATGAACTTGCTGGGCGGCTCCAGGCCAAATCCGGGGCGGCGCCAGCGCATAAGGGCCTCCAGCCCCTGTATACGTCCGGTCACGCTGTCAACCTGTGGCTGATACATCGCGACAAGCTCATCTTTCTCCAAAGCTTTTCTAAGGCCCGTTTCGATGGCGAGCCGCGCCGTAAGCCGGTCGCTCATTTCTTTTACGAAAAACTCATACCGGTTTTTACCTTTTTTCTTGGCATGGGTAATGGCGATATCCGCGCTCTTCATCACCGCGCCGGCGGAGTCTCCTTCGTCAGAGAAGAGGGTGATTCCGATACTGACCGACACGAATATCTCGTATTCATCCAGAAGATATGGCTTGTTCATGTTATCGATCAGGCGGCAGACAACATCTTTTACCTCAAATTCATTCGCCACTTCCTCCAAAAGAATAGCGAACTCGTCGTCCCCCAGTCGTGACACTGTGTCCGATTCGCGCAGTGTCTCCATCAGACGAGCGGAAGCTTCTTTTAAAAGAAGATCGCCCACGCTATGGCCGTATGTGTCGTTCACATTTTTGAAGTTGTCAATATCGAGAAAGAGCGCCGCCATGGTTTGTGATTCTCTCTTTGCCCGCAAAATGGCGTGTGTCAGGCGTTCTTTGAAAAAAGAGCGATTAGGGAGCCTGGTCAGGCGATCATAGTTAACCCGGAAATGCATTTCCTTCTCATATTTTTTTCGTTTGCTAATGTCTTTGATAAAGGACGCATAGTTGGTGACGCGCTTATCAGAATCCCGGATGGACGAAATGGAGACTGAAAGAGGATAAACGCTTCCATCCTTCTTTCGGTTCCATATCTCCCCCTCCCAGTGACCGGTGGAAACTAGTATCGCCCAAAGCTTTGCGTAGAAGTCAGGCCCCTGTTTGTCTGTCCTTAGAATATCGGGGCGGCGCCCAATGCTTTCCTGGGCGGTAAGGCCGGTGATGGTAGTGAAGGCAGGATTAACAAATTTGACTATTCCATTGGTGTCGGTGACGATAATCCCCTCAAACGCGCGCGCAATAATTTTTTCGGCCATGCGGAGCGCCTCTTCTCGTTCGGTGGCATGGCGCTCAAGCCGGGCAAGATAGCCCTGGTTCTCCCGCTCCAAATGGAGATTACGCTCCAGAATTTCGTGGTGAGCCAACGCTCTTTGAACCGAACTGAGCAGATGCTCCTGAGTGATCGGTTTTTCCAGATAATCAAACGCGCCGTTTTTCATAACGTTTATGGCGGTATCGATTTCATTCGCGCCGGTGAGTAGAATCACCTGCGCCGTCTGGTGGTTGCTTTTTACATATTCGAGAGCCGCCACACCGCTGGCTTCAGGCATACGGACGCCGGTGATGAGTAGATCGAACGGATTCTGCTCCATCTTGTCAACAAGATCATCGCCATCGCAAAGCGTTACCTTGTAGCCGGCCTCTTTCAGGCGAGAGCCAAGAATAGTTCGGATCGCGGGATCGTCATCGACAACAAAAATGTTTTTTGCGCCGTTACCCAGCTTCATTGCATGACCCCTTAAATTGTTTTTCTTCAGATACCGCGTCGTCACCGGTTAAGAGAAGAGTTACCGCTAAAACAACCGCCAAATCTTCTTTTGTTTGAAATAAAAAAACTTTGCCTGTGACAAAGGGGTTGAAGACTACTCTTGCATCAATATCCCACACCCAGCGAAGTAGCAAAAAGCGTGCGATACTTAATGCTGAAATGTAAGACTATGATTATGAATGAGTTAAGCGGGCTGTATATCGATAATAAATATTACTAATGTAGATATGCGTAAAATATCCAACAAAATTTGTCTGAAATTAATTTGTATCCTGAATTTAGGTAGCTAGCGCGCTGGCTGTTTGTCGTTAGCGTGAATAGAAGAGACAGGAGATAAAAAGATAAACTTTACGCTTTAATCTCATTATAATCCTTATCTGAAATCTAGATTACGATGTTGCGCGCAACGGTGGCAACCAGAATGAGACCGTTACAGGGATTATCAGATCAAAAGACAGAAGGTAATTTTTGCTTTATACGGCTTGCGCCTGTTTAATGGTTTAATCTTCCAGAAGCGTTCGTCGCGAAAGTAATCTGGGCCAGTATTTCGGTGTCATGGGTCTGGATAAAAAACCTTCCATGAAGTTTTATCAGGTCTACCAGCTTTACAAAAGCGTTAGGAACGTTCATATCCATTAAATAAGGACACACGCCGACAATAGGCTCGTTTTTGATGATTTTGTCCAGCGCCTTTTCGAACTCCATTAAAAAGCTGTGGTTTCCGCAACAGTCCAGATGCTTGGCGCCGGAGCTTATCAACCCTTTGTACCCCAGGTCGAGCGCCTGAGCCGCGGCGTTGCTCCATATTTCAGCCGCTCTTAGATGACCGAAACGGCGGAAAACATCGTTGAGATCTACGATTACCAGCGACCCTGACGACTCGAGTTTTTCAACTTCCAGTCCAGCCTTCGACATATGCCTTCTTACATCATCAGGATGTTGCCACCAGCAGGCTTTGAACAGCCGGTAGCCCCTGTTTTGGGCCTTGACGAAAAATGTTAATTCGAATTCGGAAATGTCTTTTTCCTGCGTGAAGATTCCGAGCAGATGGCCCTCTTGCAACGAAAGCTGAACAAGACTTTCATAAGTATCTTTCTGCTGGGGAGGCGCGCCACCTTCCATAAACAAAGCGAGTTTACGCCGGTCTACACGCCATTCTTTTCCGATTTTTACGGCCGGTAATGTGCCTTCCCTGCACATCTTGTAAACGGTGTTGGAATGAGCCTTAAGAATCTGACCGATCTCCCTGACAGTCAAAAAATCCAAAACTTCATCCCTCGACGTTTTCGTCAATTATATTCTTAAAAAACAAAAATTTCATTAACATTAACTGACAAGCTCAACCGCGCCATTGCTTGGCGGCAAGCTATTTCACTATGCCAAGAATGTCTTCCTCGCGCATCAGGAGATGGTCTTTGCCATCCAGTTTAATTTCGGTTCCAGAGTACTTGGCGTAGATTACTTTGTCTCCCTTTTTTACAACGAAATCGTCCGCAGTGCCAAGAGCGACGATTTTTCCTTCCTGTGGTTTTTCTTTAGCGGTATCCGGGATTATGATTCCGCTTTTAGAAATCCGTTCAGCTTCCATCGGCTTGATGAGCACGCGATCATGTAGCGGTTGTATTTTTATGGCCATATATTTTTTATCTCCCACAATGGTTACAATTATCGTTCAGATTCTCAGAAAATGATCCGGCGCTCTATCTTTTGCAATACTCCTCTTGAGACCTTATTCTTATTGCAAGCGAATCCATGAGCGCAAGGCCTAAATAGATAACATTCATGAAACAAAATTTCCATATAAAAAACTATGGCGCTAAAAAACCAGATGTTTTGATAAAAACCGAAAAGCGGTTTCGCGCCCGATAATTTTTCGTCTTCCGCCAGCATGCATAATAAGCAGAAAATCGCTTATATTTAAATATAAATTCACACTGTTTAGAGGTTCCCTTTACAGTTATTTTCTGTTAATCACCATTCAGGAGGCCTATTATTTAGCAAATTTGCGAATTCTAACCGATATTTATGTAAAGACATATAAAACAATTAGATAGATGAAATAATTGCTGAAAAAAAATAATTGACAAAACATTTCAGTATGACTAAAATGCACTAGATGTTAAGAACTGTTAAAATGAATTTTGTTGGGGAGCATTGATATTCGCATGACAGCTTGCACATAGGCAAGTTGTAAGGCGTTACTTTAAAATTGCCCGATCTTGCTTGTTGTGCCCGGTTT
>DRJW01000247.1 GCA_011052055.1 Nitrospirota bacterium | reverse complement strand
TCACCCTGTCGCCGGTTTTTTTATCCACCGGGATCGACTCGCCGGTCATCATCGCCTCGTCAACCGCCGAGACGCCTTCGGTCACTTCGCCGTCCACCGGGATCGACTCGCCGGGGCGGACTATTACAAGATCGCCCACCTGAACGCTCTTTACCTCCACCTCCATCTCGGAGCCGTCCCTTATGACCTTTGCGGTTTTCGGGGCCAGGTTCATAAGTTTGGAGATGGCGTCGGTGGCTTTGCCCTTTGCGCGGGCCTCAAGATATTTTCCCATCAATATCAACGTGACTATCATCGCTGATGTCTCGAAGTAAAGAGGCGGCTCTCCTCCGCCCACCGCGATAAGGCGGGGCGCAAAAAGCGAGACCGTGGAATAGCTATAGGCCGTAAGCGTCCCCACGGCGATCAGGGTGTTCATATCAGCCGATCTTGCCTTAAACGCCTTAACCGCCCCAGTCATAAACCCGGAGCCCATCCAGAAAAGAACTATCGATGTCAGAAGAAAAAGAGATATTTTTTCCGGCCACTCGCCTAACTTGAGGGTGAACCCTAATTTGTCCTGCATCGAAATGGTCATTATGGGAACCGTCATCAGGGCGGATGTCACAAATTTTCTCAACGACGCTTTATATTCCGCTTCGCGCCTCTGGATTTCCGCGCCGCTATCCTCTCCGAAAACATCATACGGCTTATAACCCGATTCGGCGACTATGGCTTTTAGCTTTTCGTAATCGACAAGCTTCGGGTCATATGTGATAGAGGCCGACTCGGTGGCCAGGTTCACGCTCGCTGTCGTCACACCCTCGCTTTGAGCGACAAAATTTTCAACCCGGCGCACGCACGAGGCGCAGGTCATGCCGGCGACTCCGATCTCTATTTTCTCTTCCATAACTTTTATAAACCTCAACTGCCGCTTCGGCGTTACCCCCCTGTTTTAGCGTACTTTTCAATTATGCTGAATATCTCTTCTATCTTCTCGTCCTCTTTGCCTTCTTTTATGGCGTCTTTAACGCAAGTCTTGATATGGCCCCGCAGAATTTCGAGGTTGGCCTTTCGCAAAAGAGAGGCGGCCGACAGGATCTGTTTCGACACGTCGATGCAATACCTGTCGCACTCGATCATCTTGAGTATCCCCTCGATCTGCCCGTAAGCGGTCTTAAGGTTAAGAGAGGCGTTTTTTTTCACATCTTCCAGCATATCTCCTCCGGTTATCTTTTTATTCGGAATTATCCAGATCAACGTCAACGCATTTCGAGTCAACCATTGCGCGCAAGACAGGCTCTTCGGCTATAAAAATATCCACAACCTTGGGGTCAAACTGAATGCCTGCCTGGCTGATAATTTCACTTTTCGATTTGTCAAAGGACGCCCCTTTGCGATATGGACGGTCGGAAATCATGGCGTCGAGCGTATCAATAACCGCGAATATACGGGCGCCCCACACGATATCCTCCCCTGCGAGGCTATGGGGATATCCTGTTCCATCGTAACGCTCCTCATGTGACAGGACGATATTCGCGGCCAGCCGCATAGACGGGATTGCCGAGAGTATGGAGTATCCCTTTTGCGAATGGCTCTGCATTTCCAGCCACTCGTTTTTAGTTAAAGGGCCCTGTTTTAGCAAGACTGCGTCGCTGATACCTATTTTGCCGATGTCGTGCAGTAACGCTCCCCAATAGACCTGGCGTAATATTTCCCTGTTATCGGTAAAATGTTTCGCCAAAACCATCGTGTGGCAGGCCACCCGCTTGGAATGCAAACCTGTCTCATGCTCGCGCATATCAAGAGTCTTCGCCAACGCTTCGGCGAAAGCAAGGTAGGCGGCGCCGATCTCGGACTCTAAAAAATGAAATTCCATTTTTTTGAGATAGCAGTTCTCGCCGCAATACGCATGGCCGTCGCTTGTGTAGACGGAGCCGTGAAGAGAGCATCCGCAAAGATGGCATACTAAAGCTTCCCTGGCGATTTCACTGAAATCCGGTTTTCGACCTCCCGGTTTTTCCGCGACCCGGCCGCTTTTTTTCTCAGCGGGCATTTAGTTTCCCTTCACTCAGGAAATGGAAACGACGCTGTACCCGGCGTCTTTCACCGCGTTTTTCAAAATATCGTCCGCTATCTCAGTTTCAGACTCGACGATGGCGGTTTTGGCCACAAAATCGACATTGACAGAGCTTACTCCGTCGAGCTTCCCCAGAACCTCCGATGTATGTGATACACAATGGCCGCAAGTCATCCCATCTATAGATAATATTTTTATCATGACTGAACCTCCTGATTGTTAAAGTTGATCGAATATAATTACCGCTAATTACAAGTAATATTGCTTAATATACTAATATATATAATAAACTATGCATATTAACATCCATTCAAACAATCTACCCCACCCCACGTGGGGGGCGGCTACTTATAATCTAGCCTCCAATCCACCGAATGTCAAGTTGTAGCCTTTTCCAACATGAAGTGAGTCTGAAAATCGTGAAAGTTATACGCCGCGTATGACCTGACAAGCATGATGGCTTACGCCACGGGTGGGCGCCCGTGATT
>DRJW01000246.1 GCA_011052055.1 Nitrospirota bacterium | reverse complement strand
TACCCTCAAAAAACCCTGAGCGCGCCTTAAGGATCGCTTTCGATTCCGTTTTAGCGGCGATTGGACTCGGCTACATGGTCTATTCTGGAATGTCGCCGATTGGAGCGCAAATTATATTGGCGATATTGGTTGTCGGCCTGACGCATAGCATGGTTAAAGGCGCTGGTCGCGCGTTTATTATCCGTCTCTTTTTTGCGGGACTGATCGCCACAATGCTCAGCGCATCCAAGCTTGCCGCCACCGCCTCGTTTCTTTCGCATTTCCCGCGCGATCAATATCCGGTCGCAGGCGTGGATGGCTTTCTCCCGCTTGTTTACATACTGATCCGCTCCCTCTTTTTCTGGCCCGACATGAACGCTGTAAATTATTTTACGGTCAACACCCCCTTCATGCCGCTTACCCATGAACTTGAATATGGAATAACACCGGGGCCGTTGCTGATTATCTGTTTTGGCGCATGGGTTTTGGTCAAAAACGGGGCGCTTTCAAGATCGTGGAAATCCGGGGGGCCCGGACTCTGGATGAAGTCCGCCGCGATGGCTGTTATGTTTTGTTTAGTCATAGCGCTCAACTATCGCGCTCCTTTTATAGAGGCGGTTGTTAAAGGCCTGCCAGTTTTAAAAAACCAGCATTTCTTTTTTCGGTGGTTCATAGCTTTTATTCCGGTGGCGATCCTGACCGCCCTGATATTTATCGAGCGGATAGAGATACTGGTCAAATTCAGGCGCCCCGTCATCATTGGCGGGGTTATATTGCTCCTGGTATCGCTTGTCATGCATGACCGGGAGTTTTATCAGAAACAAAATTATCCTTATGAAGATATAATCGGCGGCTACTATTTAGTTAAAGAGGGCGCCAGGACACCTTTGATAGAAACCATCGGAGCGTACACAAACTCCGAAGGGAAATTTATAACGCCGGTTTACAGAGACAATCTGTTGACCAGAGGATCGTCCCAGGCTTTCTGCTATGAAGCTATTTTCGGATACAGGCTCGAAAACTTTCCGATAAATAACATGAAGATCGGCATGGTGATGGATCAGGCCGATGGAGTGTTAAATTTAAAAAATCCGGCCTGCTATCAATACCCCGAAGAAAACGGATGCAAGCCGGGCGATCACTTTAGCGCGGATCAGAGACAAAGCGCGGAGTTGTTCAGAGCGTATAAACCTTATAAGTTCGCGATGTCGTTTGAGCAAAAAGCGGCGAACCTTATCACACTGGCTGGTTTTGTTTTGAGCGGCGCGTTTCTGGCCTTTTATTGGCTTTGCCTCTTTAAAAGAAAATCGGGATAGCAGTTCCATAGCGCACATTTACTTCGCTGATTTTCTTTTATAAACATATACCCCGTCTTCGTTTTTCCACAGATCGTAGTTTTTGTTTCCGTTCAGGTCGGCCACGTCTCCTGGGTGGTATTTTCTTCTGAACTCTCCAGGGGCTTTTACGTCAAGAACGATATAATCGATGGGGATTTTGGTAAAAGGGTAAAGCTCGTATCCGTGGCTCTGCTTGC
>DRJW01000245.1 GCA_011052055.1 Nitrospirota bacterium | reverse complement strand
CGCGATTTTTGTTTCGATTCCACATTCCTCGAAGGCTGGACATCCCGCTTTCCCCAGGCGTCCGTTCACAGGTTTGAGGACGCAGGCCATTATGTGGTAGAAGACGCATACGAAAAAATCATTCCCGCCTTGTGTGAATTTCTGAAAGACCGGTCGAATGATTCTTGCAACATCGCCTCCTATCTTGCGGATAACGCCAAAAAATATCTGGATAAAACGGCGGTCACATATCCTTCCGGCAGGAATGAGAATGGAAAAGCCATATACAAAACCTGGACGTTCGAGCAGTTAAACAAAGAGTGCGACCGGTACGCCAAAGGTTTTCAAAATATAGGGATAAAGAAAGGAACAAGGGTTCTGCTAATGGTTCAGCCAGGTTTTGAATTTATTGCGTTATCTTTCGCTCTTTTTAAAACAGGAGCCGTACCGGTTTTGATCGATCCGGGGATGGGCAAAAGCTCGCTTCTCGATTGTGTCGTTAAAGCGGAGCCGGAGGCTATGGTCGCTATCCCGAAAGCTCACTTGGCAAGGTTGTTATACAAGTCAAAATTCCAGTCGGTAAAAACTTTTGTGACGGTTGGACAGCGGTGGCTCTGGGGTGGGTATTCGGCGGAAAAACTGAAACAAGGTTTTGACGGGCCTTTTGAAACCGTCGAGACCAAAAGCGAAGACCCGGCGGCTATCCTTTTTACGACCGGCTCCACAGGGCCTCCGAAAGGCGTATTATACGAGCATGGGATGTTCGACGCGCAGGTGAGGATGATAAAAAAAGAGTACGGCATAGGCGATACCGACATCGACCTTCCGGCGTTTCCTCTTTTCGCGCTTTTTTCCATCGCTATGGGGATGGGAGTCGTCATTCCCGACATGGATCCGACGAAGCCGGCCAGCGTCGATCCTGAAAAAATCGTGGAGGAGATCAAGGATAATTCGGTGACGTTCACCTTCGGCTCGCCCGCCATATGGAGCAAAGTAAGCCTTCACTGCGTCGAGCAAAAAGTGAAACTGCCTACGTTAAAAAGAGTCCTGATGGCCGGGGCGCCGGTATCGGCGGAGATACATGAGCGCATGTTGAATCATGTTCTTTCCGATGACGCCTCCACCTTCACACCTTTCGGCGCCACAGAGTCGCTTCCGGTGTGCGACATCGACGGCCATGAAGTTCTGGATAAAACCGCAGAAATGACAGCGCAAGGCGGTGGCGCATGCGTCGGCAGACCGCTAGAGGGTATGTCTGTGAAAATAATAAAAATCAGCTACGATCCGATCCCGGAATGGAGCGACTCTTTAAAAGTTCCCTCAGGAGAGATAGGGGAGATAGTGGTATCGGGGCCGGTGGTCACAAAACAGTATTTCCATGACGAAGCTAAAACGCGCATGGCAAAAATAATCGACCACAAAACCGGCGCCGTGATCCACAGGATGGGAGACGTGGGATATCTGGACGGAGAGGGGAGGCTATGGTTTTGCGGGCGTAAAAACCATCGGGTTGCAACGGTCGGAGGAATTCTTTTCACGATACAGTGTGAAGCGATCTTCAACCGCCATCCCGAAGTATTCAGAACCGCCCTTGTGGGTCTGAATGACGCGCCGAACCAGCGCCCCATTATCATCGCCGAGCTGAATAAACAAACGTCGGCAAAAGATAAAACGAGAATCGCTCAAGAGCTTCTGGAGCTGGGAGCTAAAAACCGTTTAACCGATTCCATCAAAGATATTCTGTTCCACCCGCAGTTCCCCACCGATATCCGGCATAACGCGAAAATATTCCGCGAGAAGCTCAAAGACTGGGCGCAAAACAGAATCTCGCCCTCATAACGATGGGAAGAGATTGCCGCAGTCGCTGTCTCGGCATGGCCGATCCATCTCCTTCGCAATGACATTTTTAATGTATTCTCGAATGTGAAAAATAAAATCTTTTTCCATAACGTATAAACGCAAATTATGATTGCTAAAGGGAACCTCTAAAAATCCATTTCTGCTACAATCGGCTGTAAAAGGCGCCATGCTTCGTTGCCGAGTCAAAATCGTCCTCAGAGTAGTTACTACT
>DRJW01000244.1 GCA_011052055.1 Nitrospirota bacterium | reverse complement strand
ACTTTGCCCCCATGTCCGAAATGTCATGGAACAGAGTTTATCAAAATAAGCTGAATGAGATCAACTTAAACAGGAGGGTTGTTGTAGTTTTTAGCCCTCCATTTATTTTATTCACCAGGGCAGGCCGGTTTCCGGGCTGGAGGCGGTGGCGGCGCCGATGGCTTTTCTTATCCCGGCAAGGTAGCCTTCTCTTCCCGCTTCGACTCCTTTTTTAAAGGCAAGCCCCATAGCGCCCGGATCGTCGGCGGCAGACAGGGCGGTGTTGACCAGCACAGCGTCCGCCCCCATCTCCAGAGCCTCCGCCGCGTGGGATGGCGCGCCTAACCCTGCGTCCACCACCACTGGAACGGTCGCCTGCTCTATGATTATGGCGATGCTGTCTTTCGTCTTTATCCCCTGGTTCGAGCCGATCGGTGAGCCGAGCGGCATCACGGTGGCGCATCCGAGGTCGGCCAGCTTTTTCGCCAGAATCGGATCGGCGTTGATGTAGGGCAATACGGTGAATCCATCTTTAATCAGGATTTCAGCCGCTTTTAAAGTCTCCACCGGATCGGGCAGGAGGTAACGCGGATCGGGCGTAACTTCGAGCTTCACCCAGTCGCCCACTCCGGCTGACCGGGCAAGGCGGGCCAGCCTGACAGCTTCGCCGGCGTCTCTTGCGCCCGATGTGTTGGGCAGTATTAGATGTTTGGCGGGATCGACATATTTTAAAATCCGATCCTCAGGATCGTCAAGATCGACCCTGCGAAGGCTGACGGTGACGATTTCGGCGCCTGACGACTTGACAGCCTCGGTCATATCCTGCGGACTACGGTATTTCCCGGTGCCCACCAACAGCCGGGACATAAACGCCCTGCCTGCTATCACAAGCGGATCGTGGACCCTCGTGTCGCGATTGTTACTGCTGATATTTTCCATACTAACCTCTTCTCAAATATACCATACAGAGGCGGAGGCATTTAGCGAAAGGGTACGACTTTACAACACCATCCCTCTCGTCGTCCCGGACACCGATTCGGGGTCTCAGAGATTCCGGCTCAAGGCCGGAATGACTGCGCAGGGTACAAGTGAAGGCAAAGACTATTAAAAACCACTCATAAGAAAGGATGCGATTTTGCTTTAGGGAACTGTTTAACCTTCTTGAAAAATTCTGTTTCGGTAATCTCGGTCGCCCATTCAAGTTTTACACAAAAATGAAATTCGCCCTTTACAGTATCAATAGCGCCAAGATTTAATAAATTATTCAAATCTCTCACAAAAGCTTTTCCAGGGCTTTTTAAGGCGCCGTAATCTATAGCGACCTGTTCATAAAGCTTTTCCAGAGTCATTTTCTCAACATCAAGTAATAATTTGAGAATCTGTAATTGGCGTTCCGCAATAACTCTTTGCCTTTTAGATTTAAGCCTGCCAAAAAGGTCATACATAACGTCTCTAAAAAGCGCTTTTGAAACATGCTTGCGAATTTCAGTAAACAATCTATTGCATTGAAGAGCTATGCCTTTTAAGCCGAAAGATAAAAACGGAGTGAGATCATGGCTCTTTGATCGGGAATCGCTTAGCGCTTGAAGATAAGCGATTTTTTCATCGTAATAATAATTCGACATGGCGATAAAAAGCGTATCCCTTAAACCAGCCCGCTGTAAAACCAACGCCTCAAGGGCGCGCTCTGTACGGCCATTGCCATCTAAAAATGGATGCATGGAGCCGAGATGATAATGTAACGCCAATGCCTGAATCAATAAATCGTGTTTTGGAAAATCATGTTTAATCGCCTCGCCCAACTTTAAAAAAGCTTCTTCGCATTTTGTCCCTCCGTCCACTCCTCGATGCCTGGGAGAGCCGAAAGTTACATTCTGATCGCCTTCTCGTAACTGGCCGGGGGGACAATGATCGTCATCCGCGCCACTGACTATTCTCCTATGGACTCCTTTTATCAGATCGCAATCTATTGGCTTGTCATCATTTAAACCGGCAATCCAGCGATAGGTCTGGACGGCGGCATGAGCCTGTCTCTGAGACCGTGTAAACAATTCTTCCGGTGACTCCTGCATGGCCGCCTGAAGTTCGGTTTCGGTAAAATCGGCCCCTTCTATTTTTGATGTTCCCGCCACTTCCCGTTTTAACTGGATATCCTGCAACCTTTCAGCCCAACTACGCTTAAATGGAATTGTGGTGAGGGACAAGACCGCCGCTTTAGCATTGGTTAGCTCCTCCACCAAAGAAGTAGCGTCGTATTTAAACCACCGCTCAGGTAACTCATATTTGATAGCCATATCGATAATTTTATTCTATTTCTTCGACAAATCCAGTTAATTTCCATATAATATCCCATGACTAGCTCAATATATTTATATATATGCTTATATAACAATTGATTATAATGTGAGGGCTT
>DRJW01000243.1 GCA_011052055.1 Nitrospirota bacterium | reverse complement strand
GGCGTCAAAAAAGTAAAGACAGTGTGGCGTAAACTTGGCGCCGCCTCCATAGGGGAGCTTGAATACGCATGTAACGAGAACCGTCTGGTGGAGCTTGACGGGTTCGGAGCGAAGAGCCAGGAGAGGATTTTAAAAGGAATCGAAACTATAAAAAAGTTTGCTGGTAAACGCCGTCTGCCCGACGCGCTAGCCGTAGCTGATTCGATTCTCGATCATATGAAAAAGGAAAAATCGGTTATCCGGCTCGATATCGCCGGATCTGTCCGCAGGAGAAACGAGGTGATAAAAAATATCGATATCATTTCAGCCTCCGCCCGCCCTGAAAAGGTGATTAGCCATTTCGCAAAAGCGCCAGGTGTTATGGAAGTGGTCTTCAGAGGAGAGACGAAATCGACCATTCGCCTGGAGTCGGGAGCGCGGGTCAACATTCGCGTGGTCTCGGAGGAGGAGTTTCCGTATGCTCTCCACTATTTTACCGGCTCGCTGGAATATAACAGGGCGATGAGCCGTCGGGCGAAATCGATGGGGCTTGAGATGAACGAATACGGCCTGTTTAAAAACGGCGAGCTTGTCCGATGTAATGACGAGACTGAGATTTTCCAAACGCTCGGCCTCCAATTCATACCGGCTGAAAGACGGGAGAATATCGGAGAGATAGGCGAGGCCCAAAACAAAAGCGCGAAGACCTTGATAGAAATTGAGGATATAACGGGAGTGATCCATTGCCATACCTATTACTCCGACGGACTTGAAACGGTCGAGACTATGGCCGAGGCGTGCGTGGCGCGTGGATATAAATATCTTGGCGTCTCCGACCACAGCCGGTCGGCGGGCTACGCTGGCGGCCTTACAATCGACGACCTGAAAAGGCAGAGCGATCATATCGACAAGGTTAACGAGAAGTCTCCCGGTTTTCATATTTTCAAGGGTGTGGAGTCGGACATTCTTGCGGATGGTAAGCTCGACTATCCTGACGAGGTTTTGGAGAAGCTTGATTTCGTTATCGCCTCTGTGCATTCCAGGTTTAACCAGGACGAGGAGAAAATGACGGAGCGGATTATAAACGCTGTCAGGCATCCGCTGACGACCATGCTGGGTCATCCCACAGGACGCCTTTTGCTGGCGAGGGATGGGTACAGCGTGAACATGAGCAGTGTCATAGAAGCGTGCGCCGAGGCCGGGGTGATTATGGAGCTAAACGCCAACCCTCACAGGCTCGATATCGACTGGCGCCATATCGGAGATGCGTTAAAGGCGGGAGTCAAAATAAGCGTAAACGCCGACGCGCACCGGATACCGGGGCTCGATCATATCAAGTATGGCGTCATGATCGCCCGCAAAGGAGGATGCGCGAAAGAGGACGTTTTTAATACGCTCGATGTGAGCGCGATATCGGAATATTTCAAAAAACAAAATGCCGGACATAAATAGCGATATAGCCAAAGATCGCTCATCGGCGATTCATAAGGTTTTAAAAAAGCTATATCCAAAGCCGAAGGTAAGCCTCGATTACTCCAATCCGCTCCAGCTTTTGGTGGCGACCATATTATCGGCCCAGTGTACCGACGAGAGGGTGAACAAAGTGACAAAATCGCTGTTTGAAAAATACAGGTCTGCGGACGATTACGCGAACGCGGCGCCGGGCGAGTTTGAGGAGGATATCCGCCCCACCGGATTTTATAAAAACAAGGCGAAGTCTATTCAGAAATGTTGCGCCGATATAGTTTTAAAGCATGACGGCAAAGTCCCCGGCTCGCTTGACGAGCTGACTTCTCTTGCGGGTGTGGGAAGAAAAACGGCCAACGTGGTTCTGGGCGCCGTTTTTGGCATACCGGGTGTGGTGGTGGACACGCATGTGAAAAGAGTGTCCGGCAGGCTTGGATTGACGATGGAGAAAAATCCGGAGAAGATAGAAAACGATCTGATGGCGCTTATCCCGAAAAAAGAGTGGACTTTGTTTTCAAACCGGCTGGTTCTGTTTGGCAGGAGCGTCTGCTCTGCGAAGAAACCGGCCTGCGGAGGTTGCCCGCTATTTAAAGAATGTCCCTGGGGGCGGAAGGCCGAATTTGCGGTGAATGTCTAACTCCAAGGCTCCACAATCTACCGGATAGAGAGGGAGCCGTCTAAAGATCAACTACCTTTAACCACGTCTTTAATAACCGCTGTCGCGACTTCATGCGAGGCAGGGGCCTTGTATGTGCCGTTTGCGACTTTGGCCTTGATCTGGGCCACACGCTGGGCGCGGGAGATATCCGGTTTGGACTCGGAGGCGATGCGATAGGCCTTGATAGCCGCCTTGCTTTTTTCAGACACATTCGCCATGACGGAAGGCTCAGGAGCGACCGGGGCCGACTTGCCGGCAGGCTGGCCTTTTCCCGCATCCACACGCCGGGCGCCAGAAGCGTTCTGCCTCGCCTTTGGAGCTTCCTGGGGCTTGCCGCCTGTTACTCTTTCTATAACCATTTCCGATCTCCTTACCTATAATATCGGAATAACAAGACCAAAGTTTAGCGTTTTTTGAGATGACGCCAGATACTGCAGTGGAGAATAGGCCCTCAATGTTATATATGTTTGAATTTTAACACCTATCTCCTTTTTCAACAAATAATTCCCTGGCGATAGACATATGTCCATCAAGTTAGATAATATATGTCCGATAATAGAGATGAGAAGAACCAGGAAAAAATAAGGTCAGAAAAATGATTAATGCAGTTGGAGCCGGAGGTTATGGTTCTATCGGGGGGACTTCAAGCGCCTCCACGACAGCGAAACCTGCCGCAGGCAATTCAAAAGTTTTCCCCGCAAAAAACAATGCCGCGCTAAACTCGCTGGCTAAATCACAAACCGAGCAATTTATCTCTAACGCCAAGCAGGTGGCCCGTGGAGCGGCGGGCGCGTCCAGGGTTTCCGTTAAAGCCTGACAATAAAGGCTGGATAGATAGCCTGGTATGACTTGGAGGAGTCCGGGGATCTGAAGATCTATTTGATCTCTATCTTTATAATATTCGAGGATTTTTTCGCTTTTCTCTTCGGCAAAGTCACCGTAAGCGCTCCGTCTTTTAGAGAAGCCGAAACTTTTTTCTCATCCACGCTATGCGGCAAAGTAAAGCTCCTGTGGAACTTGCCGCCGTTTCTTTCCACTCTGTGATAACGCCTGGCCGAACCGCTTTTCGATCTTTTTTTCTCGCCTGCGACGGTGACTGTCGCGTCTTTGATCTCCAGCAAAACATCATCGAGTTGTACTCCGGGAGTCTCCATTTTTAAAATAAAGTCCCGGCTTGTCTCACAAATGTCGCAGGGAGGAGTCCAGATCGAATGGAGCCTTGAGTCGGCGTTTAAGGCGGCGATAGCCTCGTCGAAAATTCTGCCCATCTTCTCATGAAGAAAAATGATCCTCCTCGATGGGCCCCAGCCTAAAATAGTCATATCTTGAGATATAGCTTACGCACTTACTCTGTTTCTTTAGGGAACCTCTAATAATCCATTTCTGCTACAATCGGCTGTAAAAGGCGCCATGCTTCGTTG
>DRJW01000242.1 GCA_011052055.1 Nitrospirota bacterium | reverse complement strand
GCGAAAGTGACGAGGACGAATATGACAATAAGCCCAAGTACGAATTTCACCGCCTTCATTTCAGTAACCGCCATCCAGTAAAAAAGGATTTAATTTTTCATTATACCAAATTTATCGCGCTTTTAAACTCTGCGAAGCAATCTTATCCAGCCTGTCGCTTCAATCCGTTACCGGCGCCCGGACACCGGTGGATTGTCATGTCAGTTTAGCGGTATGGCCGCGCCGTCTCCTCGCAATGACGTCCTTATTTTCATTTCAGAAAGTGCGGGTGGTGATATACATGGCAAGGTCTTTAAGATGTCTTGCGCTTGAGCCGAACATTTCGAGAGATTCGACGGCTATGCCGGACAGTTCGACAGCCCGCTTTTTCGACTCCTCCATCCCGGCCACCGAGGGATAAGTCATTTTTTCCTTTTTAATGTCGGACCGCAGGTTTTTGCCCAGCTTTTTCTCGTCTCCCTCGATATCGAGAATGTCGTCTACTATCTGGAAAGCAAGGCCGATATGCTTTCCGTAATCGGTAAGCGCCCTTAACTGATCGTCCTGGGCGCCGCCGATCATCGCGCCTCCCCTTACCGACGCCGTTATGAGCTTTCCTGTTTTATGGGAATGGATATATTCAAGAAGCGCGCCGTCCGGCTCACAGCCTTCGCTGGCTATATCGGCCACCTGCCCGCCGACGGTTCCTGTGGACCCGGCCGCCCTGGCTGTCTGCGCTGTCACTTCGAGCAATGTTTGCGCCGACGCGCCATCGGCCTGCGGCGAGCCGGTCATTATCTCGAACGCCAGGGTCAGCAGGCCATCGCCCGCCAATATGGCGGTCGCTTCGCCGAACTTTTTGTGGTTTGTAGGCTTGCCCCTTCTCATGTCGTCGTTATCTATGGCCGGGAGGTCGTCGTGAATCAGCGTATAGGTGTGGATGATCTCGATCGCACAAGCGAAAGCAAGCGCGGATTTTCTCTCGCCCCCCACGCAATCGCAGGCCGCCAGAGCCAGCATCGGCCGGAGCCTTTTGCCGCCTGCGAAAAGGGAATAGCGCATCGACTCGTGAATAACGGGAGGGTAGGCGCCGATCTTTGGAACCAGCCTGTCGAGAGCGCCTTCCACTTCAGACCGGATTTTATTGAAATAAGCGGACAGCGCCATGACGGCTAAAAGGGCGCGTCTTCTTCGGCCTCGGCGCCGGCGGGCTTGGTGGTGAGCGATCCGTCATGGTCTTTTGTGAGCCGTTCTATTTTCTTTTCGGCTTCGTCGAGTTTTTTCTGCAGACCCTTCGCGGTTGAAACGCCCTCTTCAAACAGCTCGATAGATTTGTCAAGCTCCAGGCCGCCATCCTCAAGTTTGGCGACGATCTCCTCTAGCCTGGCAAGAGCCGTCTCGAACTTGATTTCTTTTTTATTTTTTTTTGTATCGCTCATATCGGTTCAGCTTCAATTTGTTTATTTTCTTTAAAAAATGATTTTGACACAGTAGCGTGACGCCACCTCATAATTTATAGTAACAGTCCTTAAAAAAATAGCAAAATACCATGTTGGCCGCTCATCCCCCTGCAATGACTTTTCGACGACTTCTGACCACTCATCTGCCGCGGCATCAGAACAATTTCCCCTGGGCCGGGTTTTCGCTCCCGTTTATCGTGGCTTTCCTCTCGCCACCTTTAAGCCTCAGCTTCACCTTGTCACCCGTTTTCAACTCATCCGCCGATTTTATTACATGTTTACCATCCAATGTGGTCACGATGCTGTATCCACGCTCAAGCGCTTTTAGCGGACTATAGGCAGTCAGCCTGCCGACCGCCACTTCCATCCGCTTTACATGCGCCTGCAGGCCGGTCTGGAGATGGTTTCCCATATCCTTTACAGAACGCTCGACTAGTTGGCGCCGAGCGTCGATCCAGCGCTCCGGTTTTAAAGCGGCCAGCCTGCCGGTAAGGCTCAAGGTTTTTACATTTAAAGTTTCGGAGATACGAAAGACACCTCTTGTCATGGCTTTTTGTAGCTCCAAAAGTTTTTCCCTGCGAAGCTCCAGCTTTTTTCGGGGGCTTATGGCGCCAAGGCGCCGGTAAACAGCAGTGAGGCGCCCGGAGACCAGATCAAGATCATGACTGACCGCGCGGGCGGCTCTGCCGGTAAGGCCGTCTATCTCCTGCCTCTGATCCTCTATCGTGCCGCGCAGGCGCCCGGTCATCCTTTTGACAAGCTCATCGATAGCATCTTCAATCGCCTCGCGCTCTGGCGCCACCATCTCAGCCGCCGCCGTCGGTGTGGAGGCGCGAAGATCGGCGACAAAATCGGCGATGGTAAAATCTGTTTCGTGGCCCACGGCTGAGACAACAGGGATAACAGACGCCGCTATGGCGCGGGCCACTTTCTCTTCGTTAAACGCAAAGAGGTCTTCTAGCGACCCTCCCCCTCTTCCCACGATCAGAACATCCACTTTTCCATACTCGTTAAACTGGCCGATGGCGCGGGCTATCTCCTTTGCCGCCCCGTCGCCCTGCACCCTGACCGGGTTCAAGATTATGCGAAGACCGGGGAAACGGCGGTTCAGGGTGCGGATAATGTCTTTTATCACCGCGCCTGCTGGGGAGGTGACAATGCCGACCGACCAGGGGATGTATGGCAGGTTTTTTTTCCGCTCCTGGTCAAAGAAGCCTTCGGCCTTCAGCTTTTTCTTTAGCGCCTCGAATTCGGCCTGCAGGGCGCCCAACCCTTTCGGCTCCATCGACTCGGCCACGAGCTGGTATTTGCCATATTTTTCATAGACCGAAAGCCTGCCCCGGCAAACCACATGATCGCCCTGTTTCGGCTCGAATTTTAAATATTTGCGGGAGCCTTTCCACATCACGGCGTTGAGCAGGGCTTTGTCGTCTTTCAGATCGAAATAGGCGTGGCCGGAGGGGTAGACCTTGAAGTTGGATATCTCACCTTCCACCCATAACCCGGAAAACCCCGACTCTATGACCGCCTTTATGTCGGAGGTGAGGGATGATACCGTGAATATCTTTTTACCGCCGTCAACAGATTTTTCGTCCGGCATCTTTCGTTATTTTCTTCTCCGCCCCGAACCGTCCAGTAAAGAGACAATGAGGTTTCGCTGGAGCTTGTAGGCGGACACGGTGTTGGAAAGAAGCATTGCGATGGTCATCGGCCCCACGCCGCCCGGCGCCGGAGAGATGAACCCGCAAGTATCGACCACTCCGTTAAAATCCACATCGCCAACCAATTTGTTGTCAAGCCGGTTTATGCCCACATCGATAACGGCGGCGCCTTTTTTCACCATTCCTTCGGTGATAGAGTTCGGCCTGCCGACGGCTACGACAAGAATATCGGCCTGTGAGGTGATCTTGCCGAGGTCTCTGGTTCTTGAATGGCAGATTGTCACGGTCGCGTTTCTGTGCAGAAGCATGGCGGCCACCGGTTTTCCGACTATGTTCGACCTGCCGACAACCACCGCGTTGGCTCCCTCTATGGGGATTTTGTACCGGTCGAGGAGCTCTATGCATCCGGTGGGCGTGCATGGCGCCAGGGTCGCCAGGTTTTGCGACAGCAGGCCGACGTTTAAAGGGTGAAACCCGTCCACATCTTTGCCGGGATCGATCCTGTCTAGCGCCTCGTTCGCGTCGAGAGCGTCGGGGAGGGGTAGCTGTAGCAATATTCCGTTCACCGCAATATCGGCGTTAAGGTCGTCGATCAGATCAAGCAGGCTGTCCATCGAAGTGTCTTCCGGCAGATTATGCTGTACGGAGACTATTCCCGCTTCGGCGCAGGCTTTTTCTTTCAGGCGCACATAGACTTTCGACGCCGGGAAATCCCCGACCATTATGACGGCCAGCCCGACCTTTTCGCCTGAGCTGTCCCCGATCCTTTCGACCTCCTGTTTTATCTCCGCCCTTATTTCAGCCGCTACCTGTTTTCCGTCTATTATTACCGCCATTTAACTTATAATGCTCCTAATGTGGAATTATATGATCGCGTTACCATATCCGATCATGCGATTCTCGATTAAGCCTCCCTTTTGATCTTGACGGGATATGAAAGCTTAAGTACGATGAAAATCTATGATAGATATGATTCTATCCCGTTTTTCGGGGGTTTGCCCACAACGAAATGACAGCGATTACCCTTTTAAATAAAAAAATCATCAGTAAGGATCGTTAGCGTGACAGAGGAGAGTAAGGATACACAAAAAGAGGAGCCGGTCGATTCTCAAATAAAACCTCCCATGCCCGACGTTCCCGTAGAAACCAATCCACCCCCGTTTCCACCTTCCGAGCCGAAATCAGAAGAAGCGCCAGCCTCACCTAGCGCCCAGATGAAAATGGCCGGGGAAATCGAAAGCGGAGGCACGCCATACAATTATGACGGAGCGCTGGAGGAGGATCGCGCATCTGGCCCGCCGCCTGCTGTAAACAGTTTTTCCCTTACCCGTGTTGCGGCTCTAACCGCCGTCGGGGCGTTGATATTGATAGCCGTGGTCGGCTGGAGGATTATGGAAACCGTGTCGGTCAAGATCGATAGCGTAAATTCCAATGTGGAGCGGCTTACAGACAGGCTTCTCTTAGAGAGCAGGCTCGCCAAAAGAACTGGTAAAGCGGTCGTTCGCGCAGAGCTTCAAAAAAGTTTGAAGTCTCTTGAGCGTCTGGTAGCCACGGGAGACCCGGTAGTCAAAGCCGAGGCGGTCAAGCTCCAAAACGAAATCATGGAAGTAATGGCCTTGATCGGGGACGGGGTGGCGGCCCAAAAGCAGATAGACATCCCGGATCAAGCCAGATCAGAGCCAGCGCTAGAGCCAGAGCCAGCGCCAGAGCCGGAGCTAGAGCCAGCGCCGGAGCCAGAGCTAGAGCCAGCGCCGGAGCCAGAGCTGACTGTTAATGTCGAGGAGCCTTCAGGCGGGGGAGGGGAGAGCAGTGAGCCTGATTTACCTGAAAATGTGAAGCAAGAGGAGATTGAGGCGGCTCAAGAGCAATCGGGGCAATCTCCGTAAAAGGCGTAGAGGGAATTTCGAATATGGGACTTGCTGATAAAGCCAGGGACGCTGTTGGTTTCGGGATAAGTCAGGTCACTGGATTTATGAAAATCCTGAAACTTAAACTCCGGATCATAGGGTTCGCCGATAAAAGAAACGGGCTTTTTATGAAGCTTGGCGAGATAACCTATAAAGCGTCTAAAAACGGCGCAGACCCGATAGTCCAGGAAAGATCGGCGTCATATATCGAGGAGATAAAAATGACCGAGCTTGAAATATCCTCAGCCGAAAATGATATAAACATGCGCAAATCGAAATCGGGATTGGAGCGCGAGGCGTTCATGGCGCAAAAAGAAGCGGATTCCGGCGAGCCAGGCGCGCAAGCAGAGGACAAGTATGGCGCGTAGATATTCTGCAGGTAGGAATGGGCGCGGACATGAAATGTTATAGCTGTAATATCAATGCGTTACAAAGCCCGTTGCATTGCGGGCCGTTATCTGGTATCAAATTAGTATGAACCAGTCGGGGACTAACCAGCGACGCGCTATAATTGATGTATACACTTGGGCTTGACACCTCGCTGGCGGAGGCCAGCGCCGTTTTGATGAAGGGGCGAAGTGTATTGTGTGAGCGCCGAAAAAGGCGAAGCGGCTCTTTCTCGCAAGACATCCTTGGCATGGTAAACGGCCTGTTCGATGATGTTTCCATAGACCTCGCCGATGTGGATATCTTCGCGTCCGCAGTAGGCCCCGGATCGTTTACGGGGCTCAGGATCGGCCTGGGTACTGCAATGGGGCTGGCCGATTCTTTCGGCAAACCTGTGGTCGGCGTCGGGACGCTGGACGCGATGGCCAGAGTCTGCGAAGATACCAGAGCGGCTTATCTATGCCCGACAATTATGGCTCAACGTGGTCAGGTTTACGCGGCGCTCTACTCGAAGATGGCTGGAGAGCCGGAAAAGCTTACCGATGATATGGAAATTACGGTCGATTCACTTGCAAAGATGATAGATGGCGATGTCTTTTTCACAGGAGACGGATTTGCGCCATACGCCAGCCTTTTGCGGGACAAAATCGGTCATCGCGTAGAATCGGCTGAATCGCCGGAGAGATCCTGCGCCGAAGGTGTCGCTCTACTTGCGTGTGAGATGGCTGATAGAGGAGAGTTGAGCGCCGCGCCTCCCGCTCCCAGGTATGTAAGCCGCCCCCAGGCGGAGTTGAATTTAATGAAACTTCAAACTTGAACCTTTTAATAGTGGGAGATGATACAGATGAGCGTTAAAACGGACGATTCAGTTGTCACCCGGCTTCTGGACGAAAATGAGGAGTATATACAGCTCAATGAAGAGCATATGGATTTGAAAAGCAAAGTCGAGTTGTTAAGACAGAAAAAACATCTGAGCCCCGAAGAGGATTATGAGCTGGCGCAGTTGAAAAAGAAAAAACTGGCCGGAAAAGACAGGATGGAGAAGATCGTTTTTGAAGCCAGAGCGAATATGTAGAGACAATAGGGAACCTCTAAAAAGCGCTTTCGTAGCGAAATCGAGCGAAAAGCCGTCAGGCGAGACTGCGAGACAAAATGGCCGCAAGTGTAGTAGTAACTACTCTGAGAACGATTTTGACTTGTCAACGAATTTGACTCGTCAACGAAGCATGGCGCCTTTTACAGCCGATTGTAGCAGAAATGGATTATTAGAG
>DRJW01000241.1 GCA_011052055.1 Nitrospirota bacterium | reverse complement strand
TACTAGTCGCATACATAGCTAAAACGCCGGATTACGAGGTTCTGTTCGCCGGATTATCGGTGGACGACTCTACCGCCATAACCCAGCGGCTCAAAGAAAGCCAGATTCCCTATAAACTTGCCCAGGATGGCGCCGCAGTTCTTGTCCCCTCCAAAAGAGTGCTGGAGACGCGCCTCGAAATGGCCACTTCGGGGCTTCCGTCCGGCGGGGTTGTAGGATATGAAATTTTCGACCAATCGACGTTCGGCATGACAGAATTCGTGCAAAAACTTAATTACAAACGGGCTTTGCAAGGCGAGCTTACCCGGACTATCAACCAGTTCAGGGAAATCCAGTCGAGCCGCGTCCATATCGCCGTTCCGGATAAAAGAATTTTCGCTTCAGACAATAGCGAGCCGACAGCTTCGATCGTGCTCAAGCTCGCCTCAGGGCACAGGCTCAAAAAAGATAAAGTGCGGGGAATAGTCCACCTGGTGGCCTCCAGCGTTGAAAACTTGCTTCCTGAAAACGTGACTGTCGTCGATGTGGACGGGAACGTGCTGGCGGGCGGAGAGCCGTCGGACGAAGCGGCCCTTCTCTCCTCAAACCAGCTTGAGCACCGCTCTAATGTAGAAAAAAGTATGGAAAGACGCATCACCAGCATGCTTGAAAACATTGTCGGGCCGGGCAAAGTTGTGACACGGGTTACGGCGAATATAGATTTTAAACGCACCGAGCGGACCGAGAAAAAATTTGACCCGGCAAGCCAGGTCGCAAGATCGGAACAGCGCTCCGAATCAAAATCGGTGGGTGAGCAGGCTCCTATCGGAGTTCCCGGCGTCCAGAGCAACATTCCGGGCGCAGAGCAGTCTGCGACCGCCACAAGCAAACCGGCCACCAACAACAACTCTTCGGAGACCACAAATTACGAGATTAACGAGGTGACGGCCCACATTGTCGAACAAGTCGGCGCCATTAAACGGCTTTCTATCGCTGTTGTGGTAGATGGCAAATACAAGAAAAAAGAAGGAGGCGGCAGGGAGTACTCACCCCGGTCACCAGAAGAGATAAAGCAGTTATCCAGCCTGGTTGAAACCGCTTCCGGCTACAACGAAAAAAGAGGCGACAAAATTGTTGTCGAATCCGCGCCTTTCGATATCTCAAGGTTTGAAGGAGAGATCAACACAGTCAAGGCCCAGGCCAATAGACAGCTATACGCCGACATAGTAAAATATGCGGGGTTAGGAATATTGGCTGTGGTTCTCTTTCTTTTCGTGGCGCGGCCGATCATCAAATCGATTACCGCCGCAAGCTCGGATATAGAAACGTTAAGGCAATTTCCACAGACCATAGAGCAGATGGAGGCGAAATACGCCGCCGCCGAGGAAAGCGTTGATTTTAGAACCAGGTCGCGCCAGCTAATTGATAAAGATCCTAAAGCGGCGGCCGAGATGGTCAGGGAATGGCTGAGAACGAAACGCTAGTCAACAATGCAACAGAGTGTAGGAGATTTCTGAAAAATGGTTGTAAAAGATGGAAAGCATTACTCAGGCGCGGAAAAAGCCGCGATTATGCTTATAGCCGTGGGCGATAAGCTCGCTGGTAAAATCCTTGAAGAGCTGGACGATACTGAGATTTCCAAAATCTCTGGCTATATGACATCCCTTGGGAACGTCCCTTCAAATACGGTTGATGAAATAGCTGAAGAGTTCGTCGATGTCATGGAGAGCGGCGAAGGTGGTATCGTGTCCGGTGGCCGCGATTACCTCCGCAAAATGCTCGAATCCACCATGGATCCGGAAAAAGCCGCCGATCTGCTCGACTCCCTTGCATGGGGCGCCGAAGAGGAGGATACCTCAGGCGGAGGCCTCGAAGCGGTCAGAAATCTCGACTCGACGACCATAGCCGGTTTTCTTAAAAACGAACATCCTCAGACATGCGCTATTATTATGGCCCATCTCGACCCGCAACGGGCGGCCCAGGTAATCAAAGAACTGCCGGAGCGTTTTCAGTCGGAGATAACATTCAGGCTGGCCACGCTGGAGAGAATACCCCCCGGCGTTATCAAAGAGCTCGACGCGGCCCTGGCTCAGGAGTTCCGCTCCACCGGCGCAATGGAAGGAAGCCAGATCGGAGGAGTGGAGGCGGTGGCGGAAATCATCAACAACCTGGATAGAACCACTGAGAGCGCCATTATGTCTGAAGTAGAGTCAATAAACCCGGAGCTGGCCGAAAACATCCGCAACCTGATGTTCGTCTTTGAAGACCTCAACGGTATCGACGCCAGAGGAATGCAGACGGCGCTAAAAGAAATCAATTCAGACGATCTGATCCTTGCCTTGAAAACCGCCAGCGAACCGCTAAAAGAAAAGATTTTCTCCAGTATGTCCGAGCGCGCCGCTCTTATGATGAAAGAAGATCTAGAAGCTATGGGCCCGGTAAAAATATCAGACGTGGAGACAGCCCAGGCTTCCATCATCCGCGTGGTCAAACGGCTCGAAGAAGAAGGCAAAGTGGCGATAGCCGGCGCCGGAGGTGAAGAGCTTGTCTAGGTTGTACAGTAAGGGAAACACGCCGGAAAACATCCGCCTGTTCGATTTCAGAGAGATAGAGGCTCCTGAAAAACAGAAAGAGGAGGAAAAAAAATTCTCCGCCGATGATTACGGGAAAAAAAAGGCTGAGTTTGTGAGCGGAGGGTTCGATTTCGATTACGAGGGCGGTTTCAGGAAGGACGAAATATTGAACCGCTCTTTCGATGAAGCCACCAAAATAGTGAAAGAGGCGCGCGACGAAGCCAATGAGATTCGCAAACTGGCGCAAACCG
>DRJW01000240.1 GCA_011052055.1 Nitrospirota bacterium | reverse complement strand
TTTTGTGACATCGCCCTGGTGGGCCACGGCCCCGTTTCCAAGTTTGCTTTTAGCCTCGTCCAGGGTTTTTTTGTTGCGCCCCATGATCGCGACTTGAGCGCCCTCTTTTTTGAGCTCTTCGGCGATGCTAAAGCCGATACCACTGTTTCCACCTGTAACCACCGCGACTTTTCCTTGTAATTTCATCACTTACCTCATGTTTAAGATTTCATTTACTAATTAGCAGTATGCTGAAAAAGTCCTTCCCTGGCTTTTTCAGCTGTAAAAGCGAAAAACGCAGTTTCCGCTTTTCCTCATTTTTCAATCGCTTTTCATTCTTGAAAAACGGCGGTACCTCCATGTACCGCTGACATCAGGCCGCTGGAAACAGTTTTTCAACGGCCTGATAGTTAACCAGTCAACTAATTTCTCCTCAAAAAGCGCACTCCTTAGCCGGACTGGTAGATCATATCGATTCCAGCTTTCGCCATTTTTCTCATCAAACGGGCGTCGTTGCGGGTTTTGGCCATCAAGATGATTCCCTGCATAAAAGCCAATATGGCGTTGGCCGCCGCTTTTGTGTCGATCTCCCGGAGGTCACCCACAGCGACAGCTTCCACCAGAGTATTTTCGATAACGTCGGCCTGAGCCGAGAAAATCTCATCCAGTTTTTTGCGAATTACCTCGTCTTGTGAGCTTATTTCGCTTGCAAGGTTTCCAAAATGACAGCCGCACACTTTCCCTTTTTCCTTTTGTAATTGCGCCTGAAATTCACAACTACCCAGAAAAAAGCGCTCGATCCTTTTAAGCGGGGGAACATCTTTACCGAAAGCTTTTGCGACTGGGCCTTCTCGATTGTAATAGAGCCAGATATGATCGATTACGGCAAGCGTCAGGTCACGCTTCGAGGGGAAAAAATGATAGAAGCTACCCTTTTTGACATTAGCCTTCTCGCATATCTCCTGCACTCCCACATTCGCGTAGCTTCGAGAATGAAAAAGCTCCGCCGCGCTGTCTATAATCCGTTGCTTCGCGTCACTGTTTCTTCCCATCCCGGCACTATAGTTGACTGGTTGGTCAAAGTCAACTGATTTTTTGCCAGATTTTTGCCCGATATGACGATATATCTGCTATAAAATCATACTCTTAATATAAATACAGGTTGCTACGCCATCGCAAATAAATAATCAGTCCTGACTGTTTTTATATCTCCGAAGGCTTGACTCGATTATTGTCAGGTCTTATATTCTGTCCACTGAAAGTTAAAATCACTGATAAACGACCAATTTAGACCCTGAGGAGGAGTCATGGGAAAGATTATAGGCATCGATCTTGGAACCACAAACTCTGTTGTCGCCGTAATGGAGGGCAATGAGCCGAAGATAATAGTCAACGAGGAAGGCTCCCGCACCACTCCTTCTGTTGTGGCGTTTACAAAGGATGGGAAAAACCTGGTTGGGCAGGCGGCCAAGAATCAAGCCATAACCAACTCTGAAAACACGGTTTTCTCCATCAAACGTTTCATGGGGCGGCGGCTCGACGAAGTATCCGAAGAGATGAAAATGGTTCCTTTTGGCGTCGTGCAGGGAACCGATGGGCAGGTGGCGATAGATATCAGAGGCAAAAAATATGCGCCGCCTGAAATTTCGGCCATGATCCTTCAGAAACTTAAAACCGCCGCCGAGGCCTATCTTGGCGAGAAAGTAACCGAGGCGGTAATTACCGTGCCGGCCTATTTCAACGACGCCCAGCGTCAGGCCACAAAAGACGCCGGCCAGATCGCGGGGCTGGAAGTCAAGCGCATCATCAACGAGCCTACCGCCGCCGCGCTCGCCTATGGCATGGATAAACAGAAAGACGAGACAGTCGCCGTGTACGACCTGGGCGGAGGCACATTCGATATATCCATTCTCGAAGTGGGTGATAACGTAGTCGAGGTTAAATCGACCAACGGCGACACCCATCTGGGAGGAGACAATTTTGATCATCTGATTATCGACTGGCTTATCGACGAATTTAAAAAAGATCAGGGTATCGATCTTAGCAAAGATGTGATGGCCCTCCAGCGGCTAAAAGAAGCGGCGGAAAAAGCCAAAAAGGAGCTTAGCCACACTCCCCAGACCGAGATAAACCTGCCGTTTCTTACGGCGGACGCCTCTGGGCCGAAACATATGCAGACAACCCTTACAAGGTCGAAGTTTGAATCGATGATTGACGATCTTGTCAAAAACACTTTAATCCCGGTAAAAAACGCTATGGCCGACGCGGGCCTGAATCCCTCGGAAGTTCATGAGGCGATTCTTGTCGGTGGCTCGACAAGAGTGGCTGTAGTGGAAAAACTTGTAAAAGACTATTTCGGCAAAGAGCCGCACAAAGGCGTGAACCCGGACGAGGTCGTCGCCCTGGGCGCGGCGATCCAGGCGGGAGTTCTGGCCGGAGACGTTAAAGATATTCTGCTCCTCGACGTGACTCCGCTCTCTCTTGGCATCGAAACACTGGGAGGCGTGATGACAAAACTTATCGAGCGCAACACGACCATACCCACGAAAAAAAGCGAGACCTTCTCCACCGCCGCCGATAACCAGACATCGGTGGAAATCCATGTGATGCAGGGTGAGCGGCAGATGGCCAAAGACAACAAGACGCTTGGCAGGTTCCATCTCGACGAGATCCCGCCAGCCCCGCGGGGCCTTCCTCAAATAGACGTGACTTTCGATATCGACGCGAACGGTATAGTCCATGTGTCCGCCACGGATAAGGGTACAGGCAAAGAGCAGAAGATAACCATCACCGGATCGTCCGGGCTGGATGAGAATGAAATCAAAAGGATGGTCAACGAGTCGAAAGAACATGAGCAAGATGACAAAAAATCCAAAGAGAACGCTGAGACAAAAAACCAGGCGGACACCATGGTTTACCAGACTGAGAAAACATTAAAAGAGCATGGCGATAAGCTTACGGAGGATGACCGTAAGGAGATTGAGTCGGCTTTAGAGGATGTGAAAAAATTGATGGGCGCCGAAGACGCGGAAGCTATTAAAGCGGCGGTGGAAAAACTCCAGACGGCAAGCCATAAGCTGGCAGAAGAAGTTTACAAAAAAACGGCCGAGTCTGGCGCGGCTCCTGGCGGGCAATCGGGGCCTGAGGGAGAGACAGGCCAGCAAGGCGCCGGCGCGAAAGATGACGTGGTGGACGCAGAGTTCGTGGACGTTGACCATGAGAAAAAATAACCCCCACGCTTAGTTACAGGAAACGCGCATATCTACAGTTGACCGGGGCTTGTATGAAAAACTTGCGCCCCGGCTCCTGGCCTGTTTAAATGATAGGGAACCTCTAAAAAGCGCTTTCGTAGCGAAATCGAGCGAAAAGCCGTCAGGCGAGACTGCGAGACAAAATAGCCGCAAGCGTAGTAGTAACT
>DRJW01000239.1 GCA_011052055.1 Nitrospirota bacterium | reverse complement strand
TCAGAACGCTGACCGTCCCTTTGTGGCCGCACGATTTGAATTTATCCTCCGCCGACACGGAGCATTCATACGAAATCGAACCGTTTTCCGGGTGGTGGCCGGTGACTTTTGTAGAATAAATCTTCCCACAGCTTTCGCAGATCGGAAAAAAAGGAGACCAACCAGCCCTCTTGTCTTCGCTTATTGTCTTTGTAAAAAGCTCGATGATCCTCTCATGCTTTCCGAGAATCCTTAAAAGGCCGTCGTTAAAAACTCCCGACTTGTATTTGTCGGTCGATGAGGCGAACTCGTATTTGAATCCGAACGAGTCGAGAAACTCCCTCAGCCTCCTGTTCATGTAATGGGCGTAAGACGCCTCCTCGCCGTAAGGATCGGGGATCGATGTCAGCGGTTTGCCCAGGTGTTTTTGAGCCATCCGCCGGTTCGGGATATTTTTTGGAACTTCCCGTAGCCCGTCCATGTCGTCGGAGAAAGATATAAGGCGCGCGTCTATATCCGGCGCTATGATATTCAAAGCCTGAAGCACGAAAGAAGTTCTCGCCACTTCCCCGAATGTGCCGATATGGGGAAGCCCCGACGGGCCGTACCCTGTCTGGGCGATGACGAAACTTTTGCCCTGGCGCTTTATCCGCTCAACAATTCGGCCCGCCTCGATAAAAGGCCATTGGGTGTATCCGGTTTTATCGTCAATTTTATTCATTGCTAATATCCGTTAACTTCTACGTATCGCCCTGATTTAACCGGTTAAGGCGCCGGCGGTTTCACGTTCGATGCGTGTGAGCTCTCCTTTTTTAAATTCAATTTCATAAAGTTTCTCGAACGATTTTATTAAAGCCTGGCCAACCTCCTGCGCGCTGACAGGCTTTTCAAGAAAATCGTTTAATCCGCCAATCTTTCCTTCAGCCATCTTGCGCCACTTTTGATCTCCCCAGATAAAACAGGAGAGGATCCGCTCTTTATCAACTCCCAACGCTATGGCGCCATGTTGTATGGCGGACGATTTTAGACGCCGTTGCGCCCCGCACACGATCTTGCGCCCTTCCAGCGAGATTTCAAAGCTGGTTTTCGCAGAATGGCAAAGCGCGGAGTTACGCGATCCCGGCCGGGCCTTGCCTGCGTCGGTCTCTACGCCGATGTTGTCCAGCGCTTTTACTATCGCCTCGGTCGCCATCCCGTATATCTGGCGCAAAGATCCGTAAAACAGGCTCGATGACGGGATCGTCACCGAGTAAGTCATCTCATCGTCATGCACCAGCGCCCTGCCGCCCGTCGGGCGGCGGACAATGGGTATCCTGCTTTTTTCAAGATATTCAAGGTCGATCCATCCATCTTTTTTCTGCAGATAACCGATAGACAGCGTGGCGCGATCCCACCCGTAAAGGCGCAGGGTCGGGCCTGACGCTCCGGCTTCGGCGGACTTGAGCAGAGCCGTGTCCACCGCCATGTTCCACTCGCCCGGCGCGGGCCCGTCTTCAATAAGACGCCAGACTTCGCCCATAGGCCTTAAAGCAGGTTGCGCTCATATTCAGGAAAAACCGTCTAAAGGAAGGTCAAAAGAAAAAACGCTTCCGCGATCCGTATCACTCTCGACCCATATTTTTCCTTTATGAGTCCTTACCGCCATGTCGCAAAACGACAATCCCAGACCTGATCCGCAACGTATTTTATTCTCTCCTCCCTGGTAGAATTTTTTGAAAATATTTTTCTGATCTTGCGCCGGGACACCCCTGCCCTGGTCGGAGACCCTGATCTCCACCACAGGCCGGTCTTCTGGAAAAACAGCGGCGATCATGATAAGGCCCCCAATCGGGGAATGCTCTATGGCGTTGGAAAACAGGTTTGTAAGAACTCTTTCAATAAGAGACCGGTCCGCTATCAGCTTCTTTTGCTCACCGAGAGCCTTAACTTGCGTCGTAAGCTCGCTCAGTTCGAAAACGCTCCTGTTCTTTTCCACCATCTCTTGCAAGAGGGGCAAAACATCTATCGGCTCCGGCTTTAGCGTGATGCTATCTTCTTCCATACGGCTGATGTCGAGAACGTTATTTATCATTCTCAGGAGGGTCTTCGTCCCGATTGACGCCGACTTCAGGTACGTTTTTCCAAGATCGTCAAGATCAATATCTTCGAGCAGTCTCAGGTTTGCGCTGACTTCCGAAAGTGGATTTTTCATGTCGTGCACAACCATATTCACAAGGTCGCGTTTTAAATCCTCCAGCTTTTTCAGCATCCTGTTAGCTTTTTTCAGCTTCATCTCCCCGACCTGCAGATCGTGAGTGAGCTTGGCGCTTTCTACGAAAGGGCTGATCCTGAGAATCCATTTGTAGAGGGTGTCGGTCTCCTTTTTGGTGTAAGGCTCCTTGCTGGTTTTGTCTGAAACATTAAAAACCCCCACAGGCCCGCCTTGCGCCATGATCGGAGCGCTTATGAACATCGCGCTTTTATTTTCTTCGGGGCGGCGCATCAGGCCGGAAAGTTTCGGATTTTTCCGGAAATCATCTGTTTTAAGAGCCTTGCTTTCGTTGAAAACGCGAATCGATATGGAATCCTCTGACAGGCTCTGTCTTTTGCCGATCAGTTCTGGTTTCATGGACGCTTTGATGACAACGTGATCGTCTTCGAGAATCATTATCGACCCGTTCATCGATTGGAGGCTTTTGGTGACGAACCCAAGCATCCGCCCAAGCTTCCGCTCGAAGCTCAAGGAGGAGTCGAGCATTATGTCCAGGGCTTTCATTACCGCCTTTAATTCACCGGTATCCATATCTCCTCAGGTCTGGATGATTTTCAATGAAACCGGTATTATAACATTTCATTTCCCCCGCATCCGTAAAACATAGCCTCCCGGCGCCGCGCGGGGGCTGATTACCTGTAAAAGGCGCCTACAACAAATTTGACCCTTTAATTACCCGGCGCAACCGTTTGAATGATCCCCCGGAATCGAAATCTGACATAGGTGGCCGCAAACCTTAAATTTGACCCTTCAATTACCCGGCGTTTATAATCCCTGAATGAACCATCCGGAATCGAAAGCTAACAAGGTGACCGCAGACCTTAACCTGATTTCACGCATATCCGGCGGCGATGAAAAAGCATGGGAGCTTTTCGTCGAAAGATTCACCAACTGGGCTCTTTACAAATCCAGGGAATGGTGCGTATCTCATTGCAAATATCTGGCCGGGCAATATTTTTGCGGCCTTACAAGCCTCTCGCTCCAGCGCGATGGCCGCTCACCCGGTACCGGCCTCCCGGAGTGCGATGAAGGACTCGACACCTACATCTGGATATTCGATCAACTACGCAGGCGTGTAGGAAAGTATACAGGAAAAAATGATTGCCTGCTCTCCACTTTTGTCTGGACTATCCTCAATTCAAGAGAGCTTTTTATCGACTGGCTCAGGTGGAAATATGGCAGAGTTTTTTAGCGATACGGCTTATAGGCGGCTCCCGGTTGCAATCAAGGACTTGCCGGATCAAGAGCGCGATGTCTTTATCATGCTCCGGATGAGGCGCGCCGAATCGTTCATAGCCTTGCGCCTGGGGATTTCTCTGAGCCTGACAAGGGAAATGATAGGCCGTGTGCAGGAAACATTGATAAAGTCGGGCGCGCTCGACCTTATCCAGGACCCGGTCTTCTACCAGCTCGACCATCCCAGGATCAACAACGAACTCGATTCCCGCCCGTTCGAGCTTTCTTCGCATGAGATGGACGTAGCCGACCGGCTGGAGCTTGAGCGATTTTACGGCGCGCTGGAAAAATCTATCGGCCAGCTGTCAAAACGAAGCAGGAGGCTGTTGAGCCTCTGGTACAATAAAGAGATGACGGCCAAAGAAATTCTCAATTTTTACAAGAAGTTAGGCGTTTGCGCGAGGGAGGGTAAACCTATAGAACAAACCACCGTCCAGGATATTTTTTACGCGCTGGAAAAAATTATTCAAAATCTGCTTGAAATTGTCCGTACTAATCTTAAACAGGATGGAATCGAGCTTACGCGCCCGGCTCTGAAAACTATTTTAAGCGAAACGGGTGTCTGATTTAAAAGATACGGGTGTTTGACAAATAGAGAGAAAAATGACGCATCTTGAACTGGCCGATCTTATCGTCTTCTCCGGCGAACCTGTGGATGGCGATAAGCGTAAAAGAATCGAGGGGCATCTTAATGTGTGCGCCTTGTGCCGTTCGAGATTGATCTCATTCAACACATATCGCGCGGCGCTGGCGAACATCCCGGAGAACATGGCGCCCTTTGAACTTACGGATAGCTGTATACCGACGCATCTTATGGGCGATTTTCTGGGCGGACGTCTCCCGGAGCCGGAATACAGACAATATTCAAACCATCTGGACGATTGCGATTACTGTTTCGAGCGAGCCGCCTTTTTCACTCACTCCAGCGCAAAAATGGCGGAAGGCGCTCTTTACACTCAGAGTACCCCTGAAAAGTTTATACGGGCGGTCGTCCCGCAAAAAATGGAGATCAAGGCTCCTGCGAGACGCTCCCTGGCTGAAAAAATCCGCCGATTTTTCACATCTCCCGCTCCGGCTTACGCCTTTACAGCCTGCCTTCTTTTGCTCATGATATTCTGGCACAAAGACGGGCCTGGAGGGGTCATCGACCTCGACTCTGGCAGGTCGTTCATTATTTATGAAAAACCGATGCAATCGGGCCCCTCTTTCGGCTTTTCAGACGCAGGGCGCAAGATCGGTGAAACGGACGCCGACCTGAATGTGGCGAAAACAACCGGTGGCCGGGTGCGGTTTACCTGGAAACCGGTGGAAGGGGCGGAGGAGTATCACTTTTCACTCAGCGAGGCGCAACCGGGCGGCTTCGGGGAAATCTACGACCTCGATACAGCCGCGCCCCTTGTCATGCTCGACATCTCAACAATTAAAACCGGGAAAGCCTACAGGTGGAGCGTGAGAGGCGAGACAGGCGCAGACAAGGTTTTCTCCGCTGTGGGGCT
>DRJW01000238.1 GCA_011052055.1 Nitrospirota bacterium | reverse complement strand
TATTGCAGGCTTTACATATTTGAGCGAATTCAACCTGCTTGAAAATGTAAAAATCACGACACCTCTTCGCCCGGCTGGAGGCTGGCATTTTCGTTGATATCTTGATTAATAACAGGTTAACTGAAATATGGGCAAAATCGGAATTGTAAAAAGTTTTTACAATCTCTTTTTAGCAATGAGGGCGTATATGAGGTAAATATCTATTTAACAATATGATAGCTCGATATCAGAGTGTAAAAAAATTTTACAATGTGTCATCCGGGCATGCGTTGGGAGACCCCGGCTCTTGGAGGCCTGGGTGACAATAAGGATCGGTGTCCGGCATGACCGGGAGGGGCCGGCATGACCGGGAGGGGCCCCGGCATGACTACCGCCACCTTCCCCCGGGCGGGCGCCTTAACGCCCCAGGTTGGCGTCGCTTTCCGCCTGTTCGAGAGAAATAACTTCCTGTTTCTGCGGATTCCAGAGCGGCGATATTTCGCGTATCGTGTTTATGATCCTCGGCAGGTGGCTCATAACGTAGTCCACATCTTCTGTCGTGTTGCCGCTCCCGAAAGAGAATCTTAAACTTCCGTGGATGATCTCGTGAGGAATGCCCATCGCCATAAGAACGTGCGACGGGTCTAGCGAGCCGGAGGAGCATGCCGAGCCGGTAGAGATGGCGATTCCCACCATATCCAGGTTTATAAGGAGCGCCTCGCCCTCCACGCACTCGAAGCTCATGTTCAGCGTGCCGGGCGTTCGCTCGGTCGGGTGGCCGTTGAGCCTGACGAAGGGGATCTCGTCGGTTATTCTTTTTTGCAGGTCGTCGCGCAAAGATTTAACATGTTCTATGTATGTGTCCATGTTCGCCATTCCGATCTCGACCGCTTTGGCGAAGCCGATGATCCCGGCCACGTTCTCCGTCCCGGCGCGTCTGCCGCGCTCATGGTGTCCACCGTGAGCAAGAGGATGGATTTTCGTCCCTTTACGGATATAAAGCGCGCCGACGCCTTTGGCCGCGTAAATCTTATGGCCGGAGACCGACATCATGTCCACACCCAGATCGTCTACGTTCAGAGGAATTTTACAGAAAGTCTGCACTGCGTCTGTGTGCATTAAAACGCCCCGCTCTTTCACGATCCCGGTGATTTTTTTAACCGGCTGGATAGACCCGACTTCGCTGTTGCCATGCATGATCGATACGATAATCGTCTCGTCGTCTATCGCCTCGCGGACAGCCTCCGGATCAACCATGGCGTCGGAGTCTACTTCCACTATCGCGCTCTTGTAACCGTTTTTTGAAAGATATTTCGCGACTTCAAGAATCGCCGGATGCTCGATGGTCGATGTTATTATCCCTCCACCGTTCGGCCCTCTGGCGAATGCGGCGCCTTTAACGGCGAGGTTGTCCGCCTCTGTGCCGCCGCTGGTAAAATATATCTCCGAAGGATCGGCGCCCATGGCATGGGCCACGGTTTCCCTCGCCTCCGATATCTTCGCTTTTACACTGCGGCCAAACTGATGGACGGATGACGGGTTGCCATATTCGCTCTGAAAAAAAGGAAGCATCGCCTCTAAAACTTCTGGATGGACGGGGGCGGTGGCGTTATGATCCAGATATACTCGGCGTAATTCGTTCATACCAGTATCTCCATTGTCTATAGTTGCGCCGAACAGACCGGCGGCGCTTACATTATATTATAGCTTTATTTTTCAAACACGCCATTGCTCAATCCTCGTCTCGACTGCGGGCCGGGCCATATACGACCAGGAGCCGTGGCCGGATTTGCGGCGATACTCAATCTTTACCGAGGCTCCGTCATCTCCCTTGCAATAGCGGGCCACCACCTGGCCTATATCGGACAGTTGCTCATTTCCGAAGGAGCCCTGGGCGACGCAAAGCGGGCCTTTTACATCCTCGTCTGCGGGATGGAAGAAAAAATCGTCATCTCCGGCCATTTTCTCCAGCCTGTCGTTTTCGGCTTCGTCCCTTCCGACAATCAGCTTGAGATCATCGGAAAGGCGGAAATGGCGCCCAACGCGAAGAAGCCTCGCGTCTTTCACATCGGCCGTCTCGTCATGATCCAGAAGATCGCGCATCCTGCCTGCGAAATGTTGATCCGTCAAAAGACATCCGCCGGAGGAGCAGAGGTTTTCGGTTACGCCAAAGTCTTCTTTGAATATCCGTATCTGCTCTTTCCTGGAGCGGCCCTGTATCGCCAGCATCTTTTCCCTGTCAATGATTCCGTCCAGCTCTGCCTGGGTGGGGGGAAGGAGCTTTGCGCTGAGGGGCTTTACCACTTTGCCGGAAAGGCCGGATTGTTTTTCGATGAGTCTCATCGTGTTGGAGTTTTGCGACATCGGCCTTTGCCCCACCACTTCACCGGTGAATATAAAAGCGGCCCCCACCTCCTCCATCACTTCTTTCGCTCTTCTAAAGATCATGATCCGGCAATCTACGCACGGGTTCATGTTCTTGCCATATCCATATTTGGGGTTTCGCACCATATCTATATATTCTTTCCCCATAAACTCCACCCTGACACGTATCCCCAGCTCGTCGCCCAGCCGCTTCGCCTCGTTTTTGCACCCGTGGTCTTTTCGCGTGCATGTGCAAAAAGGGCTGGAGAAATTCAGGGCTGTAACGTCGAACCCCAGCGAGATCATGATCCTGGTGGCCAGCGCGCTGTCCATTCCTCCGGAAAGAAGGCTCAGGGCTTTAACTTTCATCTTATTCCACTCCGTCAGTAAAGAACTTCAATATAGGCCTGATCGCGGAGCCGCTTTATCCACGCGGTCCGTTTCCTCTGATAACGCTTGTTATAAAGTTTTGACCTGATTTTATCGGCGACTTTATCGAATTCGACCGGTTTTGCCTCCACCCTTTCGGTTACCTTTATCAGATGCAGGCCGAATGGCGTGTGGATCGGCCCGCCAACTTCGCCCGGCTTCAACGAAAACGCCACAACCTCCATGTTCGGAAGCATCTTTCCTCTTTTGAACCAGCCAAGATCGCCGCCTTGCCTGGCGGTGGAGTCGTCTGAATATTCGCGCGCAAGCTCCGCAAAATCGGCGCCAGAGTCTATCTCCTTTTTTATCGATCTGATTTTTTCTTCCGCAATACCCTTTAGCATAGAGCCTGCGTCCTTGGTCAGAGTAAGAGCTATATGGCTCACCCTGATTTTCTCCTCCGACATGAATTCGGCGATATTCTGGTGGTAATAATCTTTTACCTCCTCTTTGGAAACGCTCACGCCGGAAACCTCGAAGTTGGTTACGCGCCGGATCAGCATCTGTTTTTTGAGATTCTTCCTGTACTTATCCAGAGTTATTCCTTGTTGCTTTAACGCCTTTTCAAGCTCCTTGTCCGAAAACCGGTTGCTGGCCTTGATATTCTCCACCGCTTTGTCGATCTCACTTTCTTTGATGGTTATGGCGGTCTGTTTTGCGTGGAAGGATATTACTTTTTCATCCACCATTATCTGAAGAACGCTTTCCGGCGTTATCCCTCCTTTAGGTGTGGGGATGGAGCCTTTGCGATCAAGTTCTTTCAATGCCGCAAGCTCCCTGCGTAGATCGGACAGCAAAATTATCTCGCCGTTGACGTTGGCGACGATACGGTTCGTTATCTCCGAGAACGCCGTAGCGTAAGTCAGGGCGAGAAAAACCAGGCTCAGGAGGATATTTCTGATAGAACTTCCCGATTTATGGAAATCGTGTTGTTTTCCGTTAATTGTTTGATCCAACTTTTAAATTCCTTCTCTCTTTTCCTTTCCAGCAAAAGCTGGTTTATCCTGTCACGCGCCTCTTTATATTTCATGCCGCGCGGCTTTTCCTTTTTTACGACCTTGAACAGGTGGAAGCCGTATATCGATTCGATCACGCTGGAAATCTCGCCTTCCTTGAGATCGAAAACCGCCGCCTCGAACTCCGGCGGCATCTGGCCCCTGCCAAAAAAACCAAGATCGCCTCCCACCATCGAATCGGGGCTTTGCGAGTATCGCTTGGCTATTTTACCAAAGTCTGCGCCGCCTGTTAGTTTTTTCCGCACTCTCTCCGCCGTAGTCTCATCTTCAACCATTATCTGCATGGCGCGCACACGCTCCGGCCATTTGAACTGATCGGAGTTTTTTTTGTAAAACTGTTTTATCTCTTTTTCGCCCACCTTGATCTTCGAGTCGATCTCACGCTCTACAAGCTTCCTCGCCCTCAGGCTTTTTTTAACGCCCTTTTTCCACTCCTCAAAGTTCATCTCGTTTTTCGCCAGGACAAGACCAAGCTTGGCCTGGTCGTATTCGCTCAAAAGGCCGCGCAATTCCAACTCCAGCTCTTTTTCAGAGACCTCTATCCCCAGCTTCTCCGCTTCAAGATAGAGAAGTGACTCATCTATGAGGCGGTACAAAAGGGATTTTTTTACCCTCAGGTTATCCACCGCCGATTTCGCCTCCTCAAAACGCAAAAGGTTCTTGTACCGGTTGAATTCTCTGTCGAGATCGCCAACGGTAATTTTGACGGAGCCCACAGTGGCCACCACATCGTTTGGGCGCCCCAGCCTGGTTTCGCCGCCGTCTCTGGGCTCGAAGTAGGCGCCGGAGCCAAACGCGATTAAACCGGCTAGACCGATCGCAAACAGGAGAGTCTTTTTCGACATAGTTCGTTATCCGGATCGTATAAAAGCGCGTCCCTGTAAAGAGCTATGGCCGCCTTCTTGCCGCCTTGCTCAAGCTCTTTTAACTGGGCGAGGTTGACACGCGCAGAGTTGTTTCTCTTATCCATGGCGATGGCCCTTTCAAGGCTCCGCTCCGCTGTACCGGTTTGTCCCAGGCCAAGCAGGCCAGCTCCCAGAGCGGCGTATCCATCGGAGCTGTCGATCACGTCGACGAGAGGCTTTAGCGACTCCACAGCGGTCTGGTAATCGCGGCGGCCAAGATGGTTTTGCGTCGCTGTGATAACCATATGCCCAAGCTCAGGTTTTTCCTTGAGCCATTGTAACATCATATCGGCGGCCTGCCCCCGTTTTCCGAGCAATACTTCGTTTTGCCACTGCCCGAACAGCGCATATGTGTAGCCTGGAACCAGCCTCAAAGCCTCGTCAAAACATGGCCCCGCCTCTTCGTTCCTCCCTTCGCTTAAAAGAAGAGCGGCCTTGTTGTACCAGGCGGAGAAGATGTTTTTCTGGACGGCGATAGCCCTGTCGAATAAATACAGGGCCTTTTCAACGTCTCCCTCGCGCCGCTCCACACCGGCAAGATTCACAAGAGCGTCGGCGTTTTGTGGATCAAGCTTTAAAGCTTTCTCCAGATATTCGCGGGCCTGGGGAAACTTCTCCAGCTTGTAGCTGGCGTTGCCTATGTAATAAGCCGGGTTAGAGTCTGCGGGATTTAGCTCTAGCGATTTCTTAAACGGCGCGAGGCACTCTTCGAAATTCCCCAGCTCGTGAAGTTGAATGCCAAGCTCGAACCACGCTTTTGGGTCTGCGGGGCGCTCCCCGGCTTTGAGTTTGCAAAGCTTAAGATAGGCCCGCTTCTTGCCCTCCAAAAGCGCTCTGTCCCCCACTTTGCCAAAATGATGAATAACAATCTGTGTCTTTACGACAACCCAACGGTTCGCCGGGTCGGCGTGGGTCACGCTTTCGTGAACGCGCCCCTGGTAAACGATATCCGGGCGGCGCCTGAAAAGACGCATGGCGAAATTTTCTGTATAGGCGGGAAACCGCCCCTCCATCTCCGGGTAGCGCCCTGTCACCGGTTTCCAGTTGTCGTAACCTGCGCCATCGAGATAATGCCGTTGAGACAGAAGATACCCGTCAACCTTATCCTCCCTGGTAAATTCTACGATTGCGGCATGGTCTTTTTCGGCAATCATTTCATCGCCGTCCAGAATTAAAACCCATTCGGTTTTGACATATTCAAGCGCCTTGTTTCTCGCCGCCGAAAAATCATCGATCCATTTAAAATTGTACACACGGGCGCCAAGTCTCCCGGCCAGCTCCGGCGTCCCGTCCGAAGAGCCCGTATCCACGATAACGATATCATCGACTATGGGAAGGACAGACTTAACACAGGCGGTAAGGTTTAAAGCTTCATTTTTTACTATCATGCAAAGCGTCAGGCCCATCACAGCGCCTCCACAAGCTTTTCTAGAAATCTGGTCATACCCGCCGATTTCTCCCGCCAGCCTTTGCCGTTCATTGTTATCTCAATCGCGCTGTCCGATACGAATTTAAACCTGTCGTCAGATTTCAAAGCCGAATCGGCGAGCTTTTCAGGCGCCAGGCCGGTGGAGGGGCTGAAAACAAGATACAGCCTGGAGCCGGTCACATCAACTTTCTCTATTTTCAGCTCTACAGCCAGCGCTTTTATCATCGCCACCGTAAGAAGCTTTTCCGTCTCTTCAGGCAGAGGCCCGAACCTGTCGACCATCTCCTCTTTAATATCCTCGATCACATCTGCGGATGCGGCCGACCCGACCCGGTTATAAAGATCGATACGTTGCGTAAGATCGGGGACATACTCCGGCGCTATCCTGCCTTTGAAACTCAAGTTCATCGAAACTTCCACCTTCTGCTCCACCTTCTCGCCCTTAAGCTCACGGATCGTATTTTCCAGCATCTCGCAGTATGTATCGAAACCTACGGCGTTTATCTGGCCAGATTGCTGTGCGCCCAGAAGGTTGCCCGCGCCTCGAATTTCCATATCCTTGAGAGCCAGCCTCAGCCCGCTTCCAAGCTCACTAAGCTCCTCTATGGCTCTTAGCCGTTTGCGCGCCTGCGCGGTAAGCGCAGAGACTCCCGGCACAAGCATGTAGCCGTATGCGCGGTGACGGTCCCTGCCCACCCGTCCTCTCAGCTGATAGAGCTGGGCGAGCCCGAAATGGTCTGCCCTGTTTATTATGATGGTGTTGGCCGAAGTGATATCCAGCCCCGATTCAATAATGGTTGTGCATACGAGAACGTCATATTTCCTCTCCACGAAATCAAGCATGACATCTTCAAGCTCTCTTTCCGGCATCTGCCCGTGCGCGACGGCCACGCGGGCCTCTGGAACCAGTTTGCTTATGTAACTTGCTATGCTATGAATCGATTTAACCTTGTTATGGACGAAGAACGCCTGCCCCCCCCTGTCCAGCTCCCGTAACAACGCCTCACGTATCGTCTTGTCGGAGAATTTCATTATGAACGTCCGGATGGACTGGCGCTCCGGAGGAGGCGTCTCTATCACCGACAGGTCCCTTATCCCCAGCATCGAGGTGTGAAGAGTGCGTGGTATGGGGGTCGCGGTCAGGGTGAGGACATCAACGCTGTGGCGCATGCTTCGGAGCTTTTCTTTATGCTTGACGCCGAACCTCTGCTCTTCGTCGATAATCACAAGCCCCAGATTTTTAAAATTGATATCTTTTTGCAGTAATCTGTGCGTGCCGATCAGAACATCCACTTCGCCGGACGATGCGCTCTCTACAATTTTTTTCTGTTCTTTTCTGGTTTTGAACCTGCTTAAGACCTCGACATTGACCGGAAACGCCTTGAACCTTTCTGAAAATGTCTGGTAATGTTGTTGCGCAAGAAGCGTGGTGGGAACCAGAACGGCCACCTGTCTGCCGTCGTAGGCGGCCTTAAAGGCGGCCCGCATGGCCACTTCGGTCTTGCCGTAACCCACGTCGCCGCATATGAGCCTGTCCATAGGCCTGCTTTTTTCCATGTCGGCCAATATATCGTTGATGGCGGATGATTGATCTTCGGTTTCGTCAAACTCGAACGTGTCGGCGAATTCATTATGAAAAGCTGTTTCAGGGCTGAACGCCCATCCTTTGTCCAGCTTTCTGGCGGCGTATACCTTAAGAAGCTTGTCGGCCATTTCAAGGAGGCTCTTTTTTACTTTACCGACGGTCTTTCTCCATGTCACACCGCCCATCCTGTCCAAGGACGGCTCGCTGTCCGCTCCGCCGCCGGTAAACTTTCTGACAAGCTCTATGCTGTGCAGGGGGACATAGAGTCTTTGCCTTTCGGCGTACTCGATCTCAAGGTACTCGTCGATGCTGTCGGCTATAATCATCTCCTTCGAGCCGATGTAGCGCCCTATCCCATGGGCGCGATGCACTACAATGTCGCCGTTTTTAAGCTCTGACAGGCTGGCGCCGAAAGTTCGGGGGCGCGATTTGCCCCGGCGTTGAACCTGGCGTATTTTGCCGAAGATTTCATCTTCTGTTATCAGCATCCATTTATCCGTCCCGATCACAAATCCTTCGGCTATTTTGCCGACGGTTACAAACAGATTGCCCTCAAAAAGAGACGGCTGGCTCTTGGAAAGCTGATCGAGCAAAGAGGCCCACTCGTCCGGCTCAAGCCGTCTTGCGCCAAGCTCGTTATCTTTAAGTGTCTTGTCGAGCTTCTCCGCCCCTTTTTCGGTCGCTGTAGCCATCACTATTGAAAAACCTTCTTCCACTTTTTTGCGCGCGTCATCGATGAACGAGCCGATATCTCCTTTGTACCGGCGTGGCGCGTTGGTGGAAATTATGAAAGACGACTCGTCTTCTTCGGATATGGCCAGCTCACCAAGATTGAGCAAGGTCTTTTTATCGATTATCTTCGCTAATTGATCTTCACCGAGAAAAAGCTGATCCGGCGCCGGGGCAGGCTCCTGGTTCAGCGTCATTTCCGAATATTTATCTTCGATAAGGCTGTAGAATTTCTCACGGTGAGCTTCAATACGACCCGGCTCGTCGAGAATCAGGGCCGCCGAGCCGGGTAAATAATCGAAAAGAGAATGGGCTTTGCCGTAAAAGAGCGGCAGAAATTTTTCTATGCCGCTGAAAAACACTCTCGATTTGAGCAACTCCAGAACGCGCCCTCCCTTTCCTTCGCTGACTCCAGGGTTTTCGAGCAGGCGCGTATATCCGGACGATAATGTCTCAAGGCTCACGCCTTCGTAAAAGACCTCCCTGAACGGAAGAAAAGTGTACGACTTGACTTTTTTTTTCGACCTCTGGTTGTAAGGATTGAAAAGGCGAATCGACTCTACCCTGTCGCCGTCGAACTCCACTCTTACCGGATAAGCTCCTGCGCCGTCATATATATCGACAATATTGCCCCGGATCGAAAATTCACCCCGCTCCTCGGCCAGGCCGACGCGCCTGTAGCCATGCTCGGCCAGGTGATCGGCCAACGGCTCGATATCCATCTTGTCGTCCCGCTCGATTTTCAACCGAGAGTTACTTAAGGCTCCACGCGGGATAGTTTTCCTGGCTATCGCCTCTATCGCCGTGACAAGGATAAAATTCTTTTTGTTTTCCAGAATTTCTGTTAACGCCAGCAGACGCTGGCCCGATATCTGCGGATGAGGCGACAGATTCTCGTAGGGGAGAATCTCCCACGGGGGGAAATATAGCAGAGGTAACGTGTCTTCATCCTCTTCAACAGGCGGCATGAAAAACTTCAGCGTCTCGTAAAACTCCTCCGCGCGGCCAGCCTTGTCGCACACTACCACCAGGGGCCTGCCGATCCTGCGGGCAAGAGACGCGGTGAGCAGTCCCTTCGCCGAAATCGTAAGACCGTTGGCCGATACGGGGCCTTTGCCCCGCTCCGCATTGGCCAGTACCGTCTCAAGGCCGTAAATAGATACCATTATGTGAACACGCTCAAACTAAAACAGATAAGCGGTATACGCTATTTTAATTACCATATCTTGATTTTCCTTCGGAAACTT
>DRJW01000237.1 GCA_011052055.1 Nitrospirota bacterium | reverse complement strand
GTTTATGGACTCCACTGATTTCTGCGGCCAGACCTGCCACTCTGTCATGGAGCCAGAAGCCGTCTCACACGCAAACTCGACCCATTCCACCATCAAATGTGTCCGTTGCCATGTGGGAGAAGGAGTTCAGGGCTTGCTGATATCGAAGATACGCGGCGCCTGGCAGGTTTTCTCTGTGCTGACAAACCATTATCAAAGACCTATTCCGGCTCCTGTAAAAACATTGCCCTCCTCGGAGGATACTTGCAAAACCTGCCACGACACCGGCAAGGATTCTCCGGAAAGTATGAAACTCTATACAAGTTTTAAAGATGATGAGAAAAGTAGCCGCGTCATGTCGGCTATCGTAATCAACCCCGGCTCGTCCAGACCGGGCGCGGCGCGGGGCATACACGCGCACGTCTCCAAAGACTTTAAGATACGCTACTATACGTTGGATAAAAAAAGGCATTTTATAACCTGGGTCGAGTCGAAGTCTCCTCAAGGAACTCGCACATGGGCCATGGAGGGAGAAACTCCCCCAAAGATAACCACCATTCGCAAAACCTCGAAAGGCAGGCCTATCTACACCATCGAAGGCGCAGGTGAGATGCGGGAGATGGATTGTGTGGATTGTCACAACAGAACCGGCCACAACTTCCCGGATCCGGAGACGGTGGTGGATAACATGCTGGCTAAAGGGGAGATCAACCTTTTATTGCCTTATGCCAAAAAAGTCGCGTTAAAAGCGTTGATGGCCGTCGGTGAAAGCCCCAAACCAGAAGCGGAGGAAAGAATATATAGTGAACTGGCCGCAGTATGGCCCATGGATGATAGCGTCACGCGGGTTTCCGCTCTTCTGGCGAACGAGGCCGGCAAATATCTCTATCCAAGGATGAACATCGGCTGGGGGGCCTATGAAAATCTCAACCGTCACTCCAGGGATCAAGGCTGTTTCAGGTGCCACAATCAGCGTATGAAAAATAAAAATGGAAAAAACCTTAGCCAGGATTGTGACAGTTGCCATGAAATGGTGGCTGATAAAACTCCGTTTGAGGAGTGGACAAAAAGATTGCGTCCCGGATCGAGCAAGACGGGAAACCAGAGCGGTAAAGCTAAAGAAACTGTTTCGTCAGAAATTTACGGAAAAAATAGCTCGTAAATAACCCGCGCTATATATTAATGTTTACCAACGCAATGGGAGGTTTCGACAAAAATGGCATAGCTGGAGATTTTATGTAACCCCGGTCTCTGTATATCGCAGACCGGTTTGTTTTTTAGTGGAAGTTGAGAGCGATTCATCCTTTTGGAGCCTGCGGTTGCGTTGGAGCCTGCGGTTGCGAGATTGTGGATGAAAACTCGTAAATATTTTTCTAATCCGTTCTTATGGGAGGAAATTTGATGAAGCCGAAAGAGGTATTGGAGTTCGCCAAGAAAAACAAATGTGAAATGGTCGATGTAAAGTTTCTTGACCTGCCGGGCATGTGGCAACACTGCACATTCCCCATCTCCGAGCTTGAAGAGGGGATTTTTAACGACGGATGGGGGTTTGACGGATCATCCATAAGAGGCTGGCAGGCCATCCACGCGTCAGACATGCTGATTATTCCCGATCCGACCACCGCGATCATGGATCCATTCACAAAGTATCCCACTTTGTCGATGATCGCCTATATCCACGACCCGATAACAAAAGAGCCTTATACCCGCGACCCGCGCAATGTCGCAAGAAAGGCCGAGGCTTATCTTAGCTCTCTTGGAATCGGGGACACCGCCTATTTCGGGCCTGAAGCAGAGTTTTTTGTCTTTGACGATGTACGGTACCGATCGGACGAGTCGGGCGCGTTTTACCAGGTCGATTCTATGGAGGCGCAGTGGAACACCGGCAAGGATGAAGGCCCGAACCTGGGGCACAAGCCGCGCTATAAAGAAGGCTACTTCCCGGTTCCCCCCACCGACAGTCATATGGATATGCGCTCGGAAATGGCGATGGTGATGCAACAGTGCGGTATAGACATCGAGGCCCACCATCATGAAGTGGCTACGGCCGGCCAGGGCGAGATCGATATGCGTTTCTCTCCTTTAAAATCGATGGCCGACAAATTGATGCTTTTTAAATATATAGTTAAAAACGTCGCCAAGCGCTACAACAAAACGGCCACTTTCATGCCCAAACCGGTCTGGAACGACAACGGCTCCGGCATGCACATACACCAGTCGATCTGGAAAGACGGCAAGCCGTTGTTCGCCGGGGACAAATATGGCGGATTATCCGGCATGGCTCTGAACTATATTGGCGGAATACTCAAGCATGCAAGCGCTCTGTCAGCTTTGGTGGCCCCGACCACCAACTCCTATAAGCGGCTGGTGCCCGGTTTTGAAGCGCCTGTAAACCTGGCTTATTCGTCCCGTAACAGATCTGCGGCCATACGTATTCCGATGTACTCTCCGAATCCGAAAGCCAAACGTATCGAAACCAGGTTCCCCGATCCAAGCTGTAACGCCTACCTTGCCTTCTCAGCCTTACTAATGGCGGGGCTCGACGGAATCCAGAACAAGATCGATCCGGGACAACCGCTCGACAAGGATATCTACGGCCTGACGCCAGAAGAGCTGGCGGAGGTGCCATCCATTCCCGGTACCCTGGACGAAGCCATCGACGCGCTTGAGGCGGATCACGATTTTCTGCTGAAAGGAGACGTGTTCACCCAGGATGTGGTCGACACATGGATAAGTTACAAACGTGAAAATGAGATCAACGAGCTGAGGCTGAGACCTCATCCGTTTGAATTTACCATGTATTACGACATTTAAATAAAAGTTTTCTTTACCGCCCGGCGGGCCTTCCCGCCAGGTTTTTATTTGCTCATAAAAATATGCTTGACACTAATGGTCGTGATTGATGATGATTGTTAGGGTTTTGTGAAGTTTACGCAAAAAGGGGAGGACAAACCTGGGCTTTGCGCCCGGTATGTATGTTCCAGTAAAAATCTAATGATGAGTTGGAGGAATTTATGAAAAAGTATTTTGGGGGAATTTTAGCTCTGGTCCTAACCATAGCGTTTGCGTTTGCCAGCATAGCCTCAGCAGGTGACGCGGCCAACGGCGAGAAGTTATTCAACAATAAAAAGAAAAAGTGCAAAACCTGTCACAAAATAACAGAAAAGAAAAAAATCGGGCCAGGGCTTAAAGACGTTGGCAAAAGGCACACCGATGAGTGGTTTAAGAAATGGCTGGCGAATCCTCAGAAAACCTGGGAGGAAAACGACGCCGAAACCGCCGAGTTTAAGAAGTGGCCGGAGCGGTATGGCAAGAAAAGCCGCGCTGGCAAGAAGAAAACCAAGATGAAGCTTAGTAAGAAATATCCGTTAACCGAAGCGGAGATAGGCGATCTGATCGCATATTTAAAAACTCTTTAGCCGATCCATTCCCTCCGGTTCTGTATCCACATGGCCGGGGGGGATTTTTTTGCCTTCTTTTATTTTAGAGGTTCCCTTTATTGTGAACGATTTATTCGCCCCACTCTTAAAGCCGCGCTGAGACCTGCTCATCAAGTTCAATACTCGTAAACAATGGCGTTATAGCTTACGGTATCGAGGCCCATCTCTATGCGTAGCGCGTTTAAAATAATTTCATCTATGTTTTCGCGAAGCGACATGGCGTCATCGATAGTTATATCGAACCGCGCTGGAATTTCCTCTATTACCTCCTCATAAGAATTAAAAAATCTCAAAACTGCGTCTATGCGTCCGGCGCGCCAGATCAGCTCCCCTTCGATCTGCCTGGAGATTTCCTTTATTACATAATCGTTTAAAAAATCAGATTCTATCTTCACAAGAAAATCGCCCTCAAGAGAATAATTCTCAAACTCGGCGTCCAGCTTATCGACCATGCGTCCGGCGGCTGTGTCCAGACGCTCCATAATTTCATTAATCCTCTCCTCGCGCTCCGGCGCCAGCATCGGCGTCCGGAACTTTCCCCTCTGCCCAGGCTCGATCCATACAGGGCTTATAAGGTTTATAAGGTCGCCGACCCTGACATCGCTCTGATCGTTGTCGAGAGCTGGATCGAAGGGGACGAAATTATCCACGGCGCCGTTTATGGAGAGCTCTGCGACTACAATATCCACTTCTATACGGCTCTGCCCGGCGCCAAAATCCCCGTTTATATAAATCACAGGCCCGATTTCATCAAATTCAAGCGCGATAACGCGAATTTTGAAAAAACCTTCATTCGACGCTTCGAACCGGGCTGGTGTTTTGGGAAATGAGACCGGGGCGCTTAAGCCGCGCGGCGTGTCGTCGTGGCGGAGCCTCGTGGTAATCAAAACCGCCAGGGCCGAACCGGCCACAATCAATATCCAGTTCTCCATACTTAAAAATACCGGATTAACCGTTCATTACTCTACGCTCAGCTCTTTTATCAGGCGGCTCAGATATGTCCGCTGGATGCCGAGGGTTTTCGCGGCTTTTGTCTTGTTTCCGCCGCAAAACAGTAATGTTTTTTTGATAAATTCACGTTTAAAATCATCCATGGCCTCTTTCAGGCCAGCGCCTACTTTTATGGAGCTCTTTTTGAACTCCGTGATTTCAGCCGACAGGTCTTCTATTCCGATTCGGTCGGACTCTCCCATTATCACGGCGCGCTCGATACTGTTCTCCAGCTGGCGGATGTTACCGGGCCATGAATAATTGATCATCGCCGTCATAGCTTCATCGGTGATGCCTTTTACGCTCCGGTTTAGCTCGGCGTTAAATTTTTGCAAAAAACTATCCGCTATAGACTTTAAATCATCTCCCCGTTCCCTGAGCGGAGGCAGTTCGATCCTTATTACGTTTAGCCGGTAAAATAGATCCTCGCGAAACGTTCCCTGCTCAACCAGTTTTTCGAGTGTCTTATTGCTGGCCGCCACCACTCTGACATCCACGTTAATAAGCTCCTGGCCGCCAAGCCTGAAAAACGTCCCCTCCTGCAGGACACGAAGCAGTTTCACCTGCATCGCCTGCGATGTCTCACCTATCTCATCAAGGAAAATCGTGCTCCCGTCCGCCGCCTCGAAAAGGCCGGGCTTTAACTCGTCGGCTCCAGTAAAAGCGCCTTTTTCATGCCCGAAAAGCTCTCGCTCCAGCAAGGTTTCCGGCAAGGCGCCGCAGTTTATGGAAATCATAGGCTTGTCGCTTCGGGGGGAAAGATCATGGAGCAGTCTTGCGAAAAGCTCCTTACCGGTGCCCGACTCGCCGGTTATCAAGGTTGTGGCTTTGGACGGGGCGGCTTTGCGGCACGAATCAATCGCTTTTAGTATGACGGTAGACTCCCCGATGATCTCATATTTTCCTCCCAGCGCCTCTTTTAGCATCCTGTTCTCTTTGGAGACTTCCACATACACCCTGGCTTTTAGCAATAACCCGGCGACAAGATCGGAAAAAGACTGAAGCCGCTCCATATCCTCCTCATTTAGCGGCTCTTCATCCAGACGGTCTATTATCTCCAGTACGCCGAACGTTTCGGATTCGACTTTCAATGGGGCGCAGGCGATCGAGTGGGTTTTGAATCCTAATGTATCCGCTATTTTTGACGACCACCTGGGATCTTTCGAGACGTCGGGCGCCAGCACAGGCTCTCCGCGCTCGGCGACCCATCCTGCTATGCCCTCTCCTTTGGCAAGCTCGAACTTGGTAATGTCTTCCCTCCTGTCGCCAATGCATGAGTGGAAATAAAGCTTGCCGCTTGGCTGGTCTTTTAAGAGAAGAGAGGAGGCTTTTGCGTTGAGGACACGCTTTGTGGCGATCACAAGTACAGATAAAAGATTGTCGAGATCGGCCACAGAGTCGACCATCTCCGCTATATTCTTAAACAGATCTTGCGGCTGTTTTGTCTTCACTGTTTACTCAACTCCCTTTAATTTATTCGACTCCTTCCTATAGTTATACAGTATCAATTTCACAAGTAAATGTCGACATTTCTATACGTAATAATGATAATGCGTGCAATTATGTGCACTTGGAGAGGTTATTATGGCTACAGTCCTGCTTCGGCCAGTTTAGAGGCGAGTTCTTTCTGATTTTTCGTAATTTTGGAAGGAACGTTAATTTTCAGCATTACGTAAAGATCGCCTTTCCCGTGACCGCGCAATTTTGGAGCCCCCGCCCCTTTGATACGCATTTTTTTTCCTGGATCGGCGCCCTTATGGATTTTCAGGTTGCGCTCGCCGTCAAGAGTGGGGACAGTGATAGATCCGCCCAGAATCAACGTCGAATAACGAACCGGGGCCTCTACGAGAAGGTCTGCGCCATCTCTCTTGAAAACCGGATCGTCCGCCACCCTGATTTCTATATACACATCGCCCGGAGGCCCCCCTCTAGCTCCTGGCGCGCCTGCGCCTTTAATCCGGAGTTTTTTCCCGGTCTGTATTCCTGGCGGGATTTTAACGGTAAGAGTTTTAGCTCCTGCTCCGGTTTGAATAGATATGTTTCGCTCGGCTCCATCAACCGCCTCTCTGAACGAGATGGTCATGGCGGCGCTCATGTCCTGCCCTCGCGCCGATCCAGACCGCCCGAAGATGTCGTTGAAGCCGAACCCGGCGCCCCCGGCGCCCCCGGCGCCCCCGGCGCCCATACCGGAGGTTTCGAAGCGCACCCGGCCTCCGCCGCCTCTGAAAATCTGGCTGAAAACATCGTCTCCGAAACCAAATTCCCTGAAAACGTCTTTCGCTCCCCCCCCAAAAATATCCTCATAACTGAACTTCTGGCGGAATTTATCATGTCCGAACCGGTCGTACTGCGCTCTTTTTTTGCTATCGCTCAAAACAGCGTAGGCCTCGCTAATTTTCTTGAACATTGTTTCAGACTGCTTATCATCCGGGTTTTTATCAGGATGGTATTTTTTCGCAAGCTTCCGGTACGCCTTTTTTATCTCGCTATCCGAGGCGTCTTTGGCGATTTTAAGCAGGTCGTAATAATCTTCTCGCATAAGTAGTTTCTCTTTCAGATGTTTCGTAGGCTCAGACCGGCGTCTTTACTGCCTAAGTTATCAGATTGATAGCAAAAAATGTCAAGGCAGATCAAAACGGCTCCCATAAATCTTCACGTTTATCTCGACCTGCCCACTCCTTTTTTGGGACATATTACGGATAATTTACAGTGAGAGCAGATCGGGGATACAGGCTTGCACAGGTTTTGCCCGAAAGTTACAAGCAGGTCGTTGAACTCGATCCAGTACCGCCGGGGAAGGCGTTCTCTTAAAGCTATTTCGGTCTTGTCGGGAGTTTTTGTTTTTACATAACCCCATATGTTGCAGATGCGGTGAACGTGAGTGTCCACGCATATACCAGGTTTCCCGAAGCCCAGCGTGACAACCAGGTTGGCCGTTTTACGCCCGACACCTTTTAGCTCAACCAGCTGATCTATGGAGTCTGGCGTCTGTCCCTGATAATTATCGAGCAGGGTCCGGCAAACTTCCTTTAAGGTTTTTGCTTTATTCCTGTAAAATCCGACCGGATATATAAGCTCTTCGATCCGTTTTACCGGCATATCAGCGATTTTTTCCGGACTGTCGGCCTCCGCGAAAAGTTTGCGGGACGCTTTGGCGGTCTGCTCGTCCCTGGTTCTGAGCGATAAAAGACAGCTTATAAGAACCTGGAACGCCGGACGGGAGTTTTTACGGCTGTAAGTGGTGACGACAGGTACTTTCCACTGCTTTACTTCCCTGCGAAGAAGTTTTACCGCTTTTTGTATGTCGAACTCCGGGGATTTCAAATCGCTCAAAATTCTACTTCCATTTTTACTCCCTCAACCAACTTTAAAGATTCTTGAGCAATTTGTTGAAATTCTTTTTCTCCCAGTCCATAGCCTTTTCAAATCCCTCATACTCCCTCTCCAGCTTTTTAAATTCCGGAGGATGAAGCCTGCGCCTTCCATTAATTGTTTTGACGACTCCCCGCTTCTTATGAAGCATCTCGTGATAGACGACACATTCGATAAACTCAACCGGCACACAGGGGGAGTCGAGCGCCGGATGTATCCGTATCAGGTCGAGGCTATAATCGTAGGAGCCGTACTGGATTGACCGGCTCCGCCCAAAGTGAGCTCGCCTGACAGGCGCCCTGCCCCGC
>DRJW01000236.1 GCA_011052055.1 Nitrospirota bacterium | reverse complement strand
TAAATAGAGGAAATGGTGACGTTGAAAATCATTATGCTCTGATTGGTTTGTTCGGCCAGATATTCTCTGAAACCACAATATCCTTTGACGCCGGGGGGAGCTATATACCAAACAGCTCCGTAGGAAAAGGAGGCGTCGCCTTCGTATCTCATGGCGAAATAAAGAGCAAATTCCAAAAGTCCAATATCAATTTGAGCTACTCCAGAGATATTTCAATGACAAACAGTTTTATCGCTACTCCCCTTATTCGAGATCTGGCCTCAGTTAACTGGAATATCAACCTGGGCAGGACTTTGAATTCAACTATATTTGGCCAATACTCATCTATTGAACGAGCTATTGCGTCGCAAAATGTCCTTAAGATTGATTCTTACAGGGTTGGGATAACCGGTGGATGGGATATTATGTCGTGGTTGGAGACAGGCTTGGGGTTTTCATACTATGAGCAGGTAATCGGAGGAGACTCTCTTGGTGAGCCCGTATCAAAAGAGATCGCATACCTGTTCTTTAAGACCGCATTAGAATATAAGGGGCGCAGGCATTAATTGTTATGAATGATCAATCCACAAACTTCCAAGATATTTTAGAAATAATCTATAGACGAAAATGGGTTATTCTCATTCCGTTGCTGTTGGGCGCTCTTGGATCTGTGTACATTAGCATGGGAGTAAAGCCATACTATATTTCCAGCACACTTATACTTGTAGAGCATCAAAAGGTGCCAGAAAGTTATGTCACGCCCACAGACACCACCCCTGTCGCCACCAGGCTTAGCACTATCACGCAACAAATCATGAGCAGGACAAACCTGGAGAAGATAATTAAAGAATTTAACCTGTATAGAGGAAATGAGGGGGATGATCTTGTTTGGGGTATGTCGCGGATAAAAAAATATTTGGGCATAGATGGCGGCGGTAAAACCAGCATGGAAGACGCGGTGGAAAAGATGAGAGATAGCATAGAAGTGGAGGTTATAGGAAAGACGAAAAGAGGAGGTGGAGACGCATTCACTATCAGCTATCAAGGGGCCGATCCAACAAAAACAATGGATATTACAAATGACCTGGCGTCTATGTTCATCGAGGAAAATCTGAAAATCAGAGAAATGAACGCGGAGGGAACATCGGTGTTTCTTGAAAGTGAGCTGGGAAAATCGAGAGAAGAGCTCGAAGTAAAAGAAGACGCAATCCGGAAATTCAAAGAAACTAACAGGGGCGCGCTCCCAGACCAGCTAGACTCTAATTTAAGGACACTGGATAGATTGCAACTTGAGTTGCAATCTATGAGAAATGACCTTAGAAGCGCAAAAGACAGGAAGGCCGCTCTTGAAGATGCTATATACAATTCAGGATCGGAAAATAATGAAGCGGTATTGCTTGGGCCGGAAGTGTCGCTTAGCGCTAACCCGGTTAAAGAATTGGAGAGGCTCAGGAGTCTGCTTGATCAGCTTCTATCTACATATACAGAAAATTATCCCGATGTTCAGGTGGTCAGGAGTAATATAAAACAGCTCGAAGACAAGATAGCAAAGACCACTGAGCAAGAGAGCTCTGGGAAGAATGAAGATGCCAAAAAGGGTGAAATAGTAAAAAAGGCTCCGTCAAAGAAAGTGATATACTCGAAGCGGAATATGGAAATCTTGTCTATTAAATCTCAAATAAACTTTTACGAAAATCGTAATTCACAATTAGTGAAGCAAATAAAACGCTATGAAAAAAGAGTTGAAGCGGTACCAGGCAACGAGCAGAAACTAGCTGATCTCAAAAGAGGCTACAGTATTATGCTCAGAAATTATCAGAGCCTGAAAGAAAAAATACTGGACGCCAGATTAGCCGAGAATATGGAGAAAAAACAAAAAGGGGAGAGATTCAGAGTAATAGACCCGGCAAACCATCCTGAAAAACCAATATATTTCTCTAAATATAAAATTATTATGGCAGGCTTTTTGGGTGGCCTGGGAGTTGGCGCCGGGCTCGCTTATCTCCTGGAATTCCTCAATCCCGCCTTTAGAAAGCCTGAAGACTTTCTGGGAGTTATCGACCCGCCAGTATTAGCGACGATCCCTTTTTACTCTTCGGAGCCTGACGTGAAAAAGAGCGCGGTCAACGTTAGTTGAATGTAAAATCAGTCTCCTGTTCTCTGGAAAGTCGTTGAGTCTGCGATACTTGAAGAAATAACATGAGAAGGGAGGCCTGTGAAATTGAATACGCAGGTGATCTCCAAGAAAAATGAACGAATTTAACGTGATAAAAGGCAGTAAGGATAGGCGTGTTTTAACATGATCTGGCCTATGAGATTCAAGAATAAGCCTAACGTAGCGCATAGAAAAGAGGAGTCTGAAACTATAAGGGCGCCACAACCTTCTGGTCGCGGTAATATCTGGGCCATTGGCGGCGGCAAGGGAGGAATAGGGAAAAGTCTGGTGACCTCAAGTTTTGGGACATTGCTCGCTAGAATGGGTAAAAGAGTACTTTTAGTAGACGCTGATTTCGGATCGGCCAACCTTCATACATTTATAAAAACAAGACCTAATCATTCATCGTTTTCAAATTATCTTACTACTTGCGACATCACAGAATTTGATAATTTAATTGCAAAAACTGAAATTCAAAATGTAGATATGATAAGCGGCTCACAAGACGCCCTGGACGTAGCGGATATTAAAAGCGATAAGATTGATAATTTGTATAAAGCGTTAAAGACTGTGGAATATGACTATATCCTGATAGATATCGGCCCAGGAACATCTTCTGTAAATTTGGATATTATTCTACAGGCGGATGTAAGAATATTGATTACAACACCAGAGCCCACATCAGTCGAAAATTCCTTCAGGTTGTTGAAAGCAGTCTATTCTCATCATTTGAAGAAAATTATGGTCTCGAAAGAATACGCGTCATACAGACCGGCTCTTCAAAGCATGTTTCATTCAAGTATTGGCAGGCATGATAAAAAAAATATAAATATATTAAAGTTAATGAAGGATACCTTTCAAAAGGAAGGAGACGATGAGAAAATACTTAAGCTAAACAATGCAATCCATTTGGTGGTAAACCAGGCTCAGAGAAAAGAAGATTTGAGCTTAGGCCCATCAATGACAAAAGCTCTTTGGAGGCACTTTGGCATTAAGGTAGTGTACCTTGGATGTGTTAAGCATGATCACGCTGTAATTGATTCAATACGGTCAAGAAGACCATTGAGCGCATATTATGAAAATTCCGCGGCGGCTATAGCTATTGAAAAATCTTTGCAGACACTATTGATGAAATTAGGCTAAGAGGGCAAGGGGGATATTGTGGATCTAAATGATAGTAAAACCTACTATGAGATATTGAATATTAGTGAAGACGCTTCCGAGGAAACTATTAAAAAAGCCTATTATGATGGTAAAAAAATGTATGGAAGTGAGTCTATCGCCACTTATGCCTTGTTTACGATGGAGGAGCGCGAGGAAATAATAAATAATATGTCCTTGGCATATGAAATGTTAATAGATCCAGTGAAACGGCGAGAATATGATCTTGGGTTGAAGTCAACAGTATCTTCGACATCTTCAACAGCGCTCAAAAAAAATGCGAGTGTGGAAGAAAAGAAGAATCATAAAGTCGCAGACAGTCTGGAGCCCTCTTTGGAAGCGACTGATGCTAATATAATCTCAGGTTTTCAACAGCGCTTAGTTGTGATGGACGATGAAAATATTACAATTTCCGCCGAGTCGTATCGGATATTGGGCAGTAAAATTCATCAAATCGCGCAAAGTAGCTCTTCAAGAGTATTTGCTATAACGAGCGCTTTGCAGGGGGAAGGAAAAACGATAACGTCTGTTAATCTTGCCTATATAATGGCAAGCCAATTTAAGAGTAAAACGCTTCTTTTGGAGTGCGATTTCAGAAAACCATCAATCAGCTCCAAGTATCTCGGGAATGCCCAAAAACAAGGCCTTGTTGACGTGGTTAAAGGCAATGCGTCTTTGTCTGATGTAATATTACGATTGGATAAAAGCGATCTCTATGTTTTACCTGCAACGCAGCAAGTTCAAAATTCAGCTGAATTATTGGCATCTAGTCAAATGTCTGAAATATTGGAAAAATTGAGGAAGAAATTTGTATATATAATAGTCGATTGTCCTCCGATCCTTTATCTTGCGGATGTTGATATTATAAGCAAGATGGTTGACGGTGTGCTACTGGTCGTCATGGCAGGGAAAACCGCTAGAGATATCGTTACTAAGGCGTTAAGCTCTATATCCAAAAAGCAGGATCGTGGAAGAAGAAAATCAGATTCAGGACATAGTAATGTTGTGGGGGTTGTTCTTAATGGCGCCAAAGAGGCAATGCGAAAATACTATTACCATTACCAATAAAATTAGTCAACAAGGTCGCCTTGTTTTTGTCGCAACTTACTGGCGAATTACAAACAAATATTGAAAGTAGCTTTATTTGATTATAATGGGATCTAATATCTGGAGACCTCTGAAAAACTCCTGCAAATGTCATTACGAGCAAAGCGAAGTAATCTCATGCCTTTGCAAACCAAGTGGTTGGAGATTGCCACGTCGCTTACG
>DRJW01000235.1 GCA_011052055.1 Nitrospirota bacterium | reverse complement strand
TGGGCATAAGCTGGGCGAGTTCTCTCCCACCCGCACATACCGGGGCCACGCCAAAGGGGACAAGAGAACGACCGGGAAATAAGTCTGGGGGCCAATTGGCCCGCAACTTTCGGGTCGAGATTTCGTATAACTACATGAGCCTTGAATATACCCGTCTAAAATAAGGGCGCGAGATGACTCACAACAATCCTGGCGCCTTTTTTACGCTGGAAGCCTGCAGGCGGTCTGCGCCTTGCCAATGCAGGCCAGATCGGGTCAAATGAGCGATCATCTTGTTAATATCTGTTAGACTTGCATGATATCTGTTAACAATCTTTTACTGCGTCATATTGGAAAGCTATTATGAGTTTTGACGAAGAGTTCAATAAACTTGTAGAGGAAAAAGGCGATGAGGCTGTCGAAGAGATGATGAGCCAATTGACGGAGCTCTACGGATCGCCCCCCCTTGTCGCCAGAGTGCTGGCCGAGGACAAGCTTAACTTCCTCACCTGCGTTCTTAAAGACAAGGCCATACTCCACAGGGAAGATGGCCCTCTGAATGAAAAAGTCACCGAGCTACTTGTTATCTCCGCCGCCACGGCGTTGCGGTGTGAGCACTGCATAGAGCAACATATCCAGAGGGCCTATGAGCTGGGCGTTTCCAAAAAGGCGGTACTGCAGACAATCATGATAGCTTCAGCCATAGCCGAGACATCAAGCTGGTCCACCGGTTTTCGAAAGTACAGGCAGGTGACCGCAAAGTTTGAGAGTAAATCAAAAAAGAGCAAAAGCTAAATAACGCAATTAATTTTCTCCCGCAGGCTCCACGTTCACTTTTCCTTCCACCGTCACCACACGTTTTAAGCCGTAGTTAAAAGCTTCTCACAATAACAGCTTGAATTCTTCGATAGTCAATCCAACCTGCTTGATGAGAGCGCGTAGGGTTCCTTTAGCCAATTCTTTATGGTTCGGCACGCTCAGCCGCCGATGGGGAGGGTTGTCATTGCGCAGGATGATATGGCTTCCGGTTTGATGATCTATATAATAACCCGTGTTTTTCAAAGCCCTAACCATCTCTGATCCAGAAACGACGGGTAACCTGCTCACAAATTTATTTCTACTGTTTCTTCTTCGATGGGAGGTGGAATGGGCTCGTTGCGTTTTTTAAGGCTTTCCAGGTATCCGGCGATAGCGTCTTTGATGTTTTCCAGCGCTTTGACGCGAGTTTCGCCCTGGCTTATACAACCGGGCAGGGTAGGGCACTCGGCGACGAATACGCCATCTTCATCTTGCTCAATCAATACCCGGTATCTTAAACTCATAATATTGCTCCTTGCGGCGATATTACCATTTTTACAGCTATCAATGAAATGCTCAAAGCGCCAGCGCCGCGATTAGTCTTTCTTCACATTCACTTTACGCTCCACCGCCACAACACGTTTCAGCGAATCGGAGACGGGGCAGTGGGATTCTGCGAGGCTGATTAACTCGTCCATTTTTTCTTTTGGCTCGGAGGTTTTGATCGTCACCGTATAGCTGATTTTCTCGAAACCGGGACTGACAGCAGGATCGACGTTGAAAAGGCCCCGAAGGTCGAGGGCGCCTTCAAGCTCCACTTTCACCGCGTCGAGTTTCATCTCCAGCGTCGCGGCGTACTCGACATAGACCGCGCTCACGCATGAGCCAAGAGCGGCGAGGAGAGCCTCCATGGGATTGGGCGCTTTATTGTCCCCTCCGGCGGGAGAAGGGTAGTCGGATAAAAGTATATGGTCGCGGATTTTGTTTTCGTTTAGCAAGCCGCCTTTCCACTCGGTGACGACGGCCGGACGGTATTGCGCCGCTTCCGGCTTCTTTTTAAAAAGCCTGACACG
>DRJW01000234.1 GCA_011052055.1 Nitrospirota bacterium | reverse complement strand
TGACATTGCCTTTACTCTGCAAGATGGCATTATAATTGGGAAGTATCTAACATACCGGCGTTTATTTCATGGGCAGTCTGACTTTCTTGGGGACAGGAACATCCACAGGTGTGCCCGCCATCGGGTGCCAATGCGAAGTATGTGTCTCGAACGATCCGAAAAACAAAAGGCTCCGGGCCTCGGTCTGGATCAAGCAGGACGGCCTGAGCGTTTTGATAGACACAAGCACAGACCTGAGAGCCCAGGCGTTGAGGGCGGGCATTACAAACATCGACGCGGTTCTTTACACCCATCATCACGCCGATCACGTTCATGGAATCGACGAACTCAGAAGTTTCAGCTTTTTCCACAAAAAACAGATCCCATGTTACGCAAACCAGGAAAGTATCAGGAGGTTGAAGGAGATGTTCGGGTACATTTTCAACGGCGCCGCCGCCGTTGGAGGAGGGAAGCCGGATCTTAGCCTGAACTATGTTGACGGGCCATTTGCGATAGGAGCGGTGAAAGTGACTCCAATCGCTGTCAAGCATGGGAGCATGGATGTATTTGGCTATAGAATTAACGACACGGCGTATGTGACCGACTGCTCTTTTATTCCCCCCTCGTCCGAGCCGCTCTTAGAAGGGCTCGACACGCTTATTCTGGGCGCGTTGGGATTTAAAACGCATGCTACGCATTTTACTCTTGAAAAAGCTCTGGACGCCATCAAGCTGTTAAAGCCTGGCGCCGCGTATCTTACGCACCTGACTCACAACATGATGCATGAGGAAGTTTCAGCGCGATTGCCTGAGCGGGTAAACCTGGCCTGGGACGGCTTAGTGATCGATATCTGATCTAGACAGGCTCGTCGAATTCGAAAAACCCGTCTTCAAATCCATTTCCCTGTATCACTTTTTCCCATCGCACGACAATTGTAAGCTTGCCATAGCTTAACCTGGCCGACGAGACAAAAGGCGCGACCGGCCCATCCGCCATCGGGCCAAGAACAAGGCCCGCCGACCCGCCATTGGCAAAGTGATAGATGATTTTTTCAAGCCTGTTTGTGTAGTAGAAATCCATTCTGGGATTTATGGTTTTAACGACGTGGAGCCGGCCCTTGATCGAAGTCGATTTAATACCGTCGAACGTTGGAGCCGAGCCTGTAATCATGGATCGCAAAAATGAGGCGGGAATTGCGAGATTCTCTGCCAGGAAAATCGAGCTTTCGTCGTGAAAGCTCTTCTTGCCGGTGGCCGGATCGATTCTAATCGTTTTTCCATGTCCTCCGGCCAGCGCCACGACGACGGCCCCTGTTTTACTGATGATCTCAAGCCTGTGCCTATCTTTATCAAGAGCAAGCAGGATAGCTCCCGAAAAAGGTCTGTCCGCGCCAGAAACATGAAACGACCCTTTTCCAGAGAACGATGGATAAGCCGGTCTGTCAAAAACGGAGATTTCCTGTAATGCTGTATCGGGAGAAAACCGGAACGAGGCGCAGGCGGCCAGTCCAAAGATAATCGCGAACAGGCCGAACCGTGTGCAAGACGCTATTTTATAGCCCCTTCTTTACTTTTTTTCTTTACTTCCGCCATTTTTCTTTTAATCGCCTCGCGATCCAGCTCACGGTTATCATCCACTTTGGCGTCTAGAGAGCGCTTAAAAGTCTCGATGGCCAAAGCGGGGTCCCCCAGCGCCACATATATGTCGCCAAGGTGCTCTAGCACTGTAGGATCGGGAGGAATATTCCGCACCGACGCGAGGGCCTGGCGGAGCGCTTCTTTGTACCGCTTCTGTTTATAGTAAATCCACCCCAGGGAGTCGATGAAATACCCGTTTTCCGGCTCCAGTTGAAGGGCTTTTAGCAGGTGCCGCTCCGCTTCTTTCAGGTTTATATTTTGTTCGGCGTAGATATATCCCAGATAGTTTAAAGCGTTGGAATGGTCGGGCCTGATGGCGATGGCCTCTTTCATAGCCTCGATGGTTTTATCGTACTTCTTCATTTTCTCGTATACGACACCCAGGTAGAAATAGTATTTCTCACTATTCGGTCTGAGGCGTATCGCCTCTTTAAAATATTTTTCGGCCTCCTTACTGTTGTGGAGCTTGTTTTGAAGCAGTCCGACAAAATAATTCAATTCAGGGTCTTCTGGATTTATCTTCAGCGCCAGTATGGCGTAATCGAGGCTTTTCTCCGGCTTGCCGGCTTTTTCGTAAAGCTCCGCTATCTTCATGTAAACATCCCGCGCCGTCGTATCGCCAATTTTGCCGATTCTTTTCCATGTCTCCAGCGCCTCGTTTAGCAGGCCTATCCGCTCGAATATGCTAGCGATATAAAAAACTACTTGCTTGTTGTCCGGCTTGCCCGCTCGCACCAACTGGAAATGATCTAGAGCCTTGTAGAAGATTTCAGGGTCGCCGGTAATTTCAGCTTTCCGCCATTGGGTCAGCCCGAGGCTTAAAAGCAGGTCGATATCTCTGGGTCTGTTTTTCAAAAACTTCTCGCGCAATTTCACCGCCCCGTCCGGCGACTTTTTGTATTTTATTATTTCATTAAGGGTGGTGGCGATAACGCCGTCTCGCGGGTTTATTTTCAGGTATTTACCATACATCTCCTCGGCTTTCGCGTAGTTGCCCAGGATAACCTCTACCCAGGCCTGGTGCTCGTAAGCCCTGAGAAAGTCGGGCCGTTTTTTCACAAGGTCTGCAAAAACTTTTTGCGCCTTGCCCCATTTTTTCTGGCGCAAGTAGGCCCGGCCAAGATAATACTGACCGTTGGAGTTGTATGGAAATTTCTTGCTAAACGTTTTTAGCGTTGAAATCGAATCGTCCATTTGACCCGAATCCAGATAAGAGACCGCCAGAAAAATCAAGGGGTCTTTATCTTCCGGCTCCACTTTAACAAGCCGCTGGAAATATTTGATGGCCTGTTTGTAATCGCCCTGGCTGTAATATATCCCGCCCACGATGCCCAGGCATCCTGGGTAGTTAGGGGCTATTTTTAATCCGTTTTTCGCCGCGCGCATGGCCTTGTCGATCTCCCCTGTTCTTAATAGCAAGCTTGCGGCGCGTTTATACGCCAGAACATGTTTTTTGTCCGTTGCGGCGGCTTTATAATAATATTTGATGGCCTGTTTGTAATCGCCTCTTCTTTCGGCCAGCATTCCGAGAGTGAATTCATAATAAGCCGTGGACCGGTCATAGTTTAAATTCTCCTCAGGGGCCGGATCGGCGCCGGTCACAGGCGCGTGTATCCCGACTTTGCTTAAAGAAGAGTTTTGCGAAGCGCACGAGGCGAGGGAGGCCAATATGAAGACAGGATATAAGTATTTGATGAATCGCATCTTTCGACCAGCAAGGTTACATGATTATTAACGTCGTGAACGCTTTATTTTTAACTTTCCATCTTTAAGCATAACCCGTTTAAACGACGAGCGCAATTGCGAATCGGGCAGGCCTGCTATGGCGCTGTCTATCTTCTTTATTTCTGAATCTGAAAGCGGAGAGTCTTTATCATCTTCCCTATCTTCAGCTGTCGCGTTTTCGGAATCGCCCACGTTAAATCCGCTTTTGTGGATGATTTTAACTTTTGTGACAACCGGCGAGGCGAAAAGCGCGTTCAGTTTGGTAATAATTTGCCGCTCCATGTAAAGCATGGTATCCATCCACACAGGCTCAGACACCCACACAGTCACCACCTTGCGCTTAAAGCCAGCCGGCTTTGAAACGGCGGCCAGTTGCGGCCCCACGATATTGGTCCATTTGTTCTCTATCCTGGCGAAAGTTAAAACGTTTGTCTGGTTTACCGATTTGAGGGCGCGGGCAAGCGCAGATTTAATATCTACCGGGAAAGAGGCTCGTCTTTTCATGTAATATGCGCCCTAATTCATACAGGCTTGCTTTTACAAGCGGATTCGTTTATTTTTACCATAACTTGGGGGCGCTTATGAAACAAGGGTATCATTTCACCCGGCGGCGCTCCACACCGGGCGTCCAGGGTTTTAAGATACCTT
>DRJW01000233.1 GCA_011052055.1 Nitrospirota bacterium | reverse complement strand
TGGCCGGTCCACCGGCGCCCGGCGTCCCAGGCGCTCCGTTTTTCAGTTTGGTGATGTTGCTTATAATCCCGACGCCGATTTTTTTCGTAAGCAAAAGAGCGTCTCCCGGCCTGGCTCCGGAGTTTGTGATCATTTTGGCCGGATTAACTATTCCGGTCACCGCCAGCCCGTATTTTGGCTCCTTATCGTCGACGGTGTGTCCTCCCAGGATCACAGCGCCAGCCTCTTCTACAGCGTCGCCTCCGCCGCGCAGAATATCTGTAATCAACTCCGCACCCAGTTTTAGCGGGAAGCCGATAATGTTGAGCGCGGTTACAGGAGTGGCTCCAGACGTGTAAATGTCGGAAAGAGCGTTGGCGGCCGCTATCCGGCCAAACTCGTAAGGATCGTCCACGATCGGCGAGAAAAAATCGACCGACTGAACGATGGCAAGATCGTCCCTCAATCTGAACACACCCGTATCGTCTCCCGTATTGAAACCATACAGCAGGTCCGGGTGGGAAAAAGGGTCAAGCCCGCTCAAAACATTTTTCAGGTCCTCCGGACCCAGTTTAGAGCCTCACCCGCCCGATTTGGCCAGCGTGGTGAGCCTGATTTTATTTTTCTTCATAGATATTTTATGAGACAAACAAAGTATTGCCCTGCCGATTTTCCGGGCGGGCCGGGTTTACGACTCAATGTTCATTTCTGTGAAAGGCTCTAAAGCCAGCTCCATATAGAATTTGTTTCTTTTCTCAGTTGTGAAACAGACCCTTACGCACTCTAAATTCGCCGGCTCTTTGGAAACCATCGTAAGAGATATTGAAACGGTAATCGGAACCACCGCCGGAATATTGGCGAACGACGAAAGATCGTACTTTTCCTCGACCATAGAGCGGCATTTACCCACGCACTGGTTAGCCAGCTCACCTATATTCTGGCGAACCTCGTCGGAGCCTACATGCTTGGGCACATCCTCTTCCTGCAGTCCCATGTTCAAAAGAGAATCCCCGACGATCTCAAGCGCCGCGTCGCCCTCGAAGTTCAGGATCATTATTCCATTGTAATCTCCGTTAAAGGCCACGAACGCTCCGATACGGCCCGCCACCTGGACACCGTTCACTTTCATGGCCGTGCGGGATACGTGCACCTCTTTCCCGGTACTGCGCTCAATGATATTTTTTACGCCCGCCGAAAAAAGTTTTACAAATTCCAAAGTGCTGGTAGTTTCTGACTCCATAAAATCCTCGCTGAAAAAAGGTCGTTATCTGGTTTTCCGTCTGACCCGGAAACCTAAAGCGCTAATTGTAGAACGAACCGGAATACGCGGGCAACTTAAGGTTCGATTATTTATTAAACCCGGCTGTTTTCGGCCTTTTGGGCCGCTTCGCATGTTTAACGCTTCTTAAACTTACGATTTTGCTCATGCGCAGTTTTCTTTCCAGATTAACGAGCGCGAGCATAAGTATATAGCCGCTTAAGCCCACCACCAAGCTTATGACCAGTGAGCCCAGCCACATGGCCCCCGCTATGTCATACACACCAGCGATAGTCGGCGCGTTTTGAATAGGGTGATAATATGTAGCCCCGGTGATTTCTATAAGCCACTGGCCGAACCGGTACTCGAAGAAATAAACAGGCCCTGCCGTGAAAACGTTGGTGATCCACGACGCCGCAAGCGCGATCGGCAAATTTCCCGGAAAAAAGAGGATAAGGACGCAAACAATAATCATCTGAAAACCTATGGTGGGCGTGAACGCTACAAATAGCCCCAGCCCCAGCCCGCGCGCCAGGGCTTCGCTCTTGAAGCTCCAAAGCTCTCTTTTAAATAATGTGGCGCCGAATATATGGTAGGCGCGGCTTTGCTCCAGACGTTTCTGGTCTGGCAGGGTGGCGTGGATTTTCTTTTTTATCTTCTCCAGCCAGTCGTGGACTGTATGTCCGAAAGATGAGAGTTTTTTTAGTATCATGTTTACAACCATGCGGCTCGTTAGCGGGCCGTTTTGAGACACGCTCCGGCGCATCGCGTCTTATGGGAACCTCTAAAAATCCATTTCTGCTACAATCGGCTGTAAAAGGCGCCATGCTTCGTTGACGAGTCAAATTCGTTGACTAGTCAAAATCGTTGACGAGTCAAAATCGTCCTCAGAGTAGTTATTACTACGCTTGCGGCTATTTTGTCTCGCCGCCTCGCCTGACGACTTTTCGCTCGATTT
>DRJW01000232.1 GCA_011052055.1 Nitrospirota bacterium | reverse complement strand
GACCAACTGCGCCGACCTTTTTCCCTACCCGAAATAAAACCTGCGCCGACGTTTACACCCCCATGCCGGTTTTGAGATTGACCATAATAGCTATGTGCGGCATGATTTATGCCAGCTCCCGAAGCCGACGGGTTCCTCGATCTTTATTTTAAACGCTGAGCTTCACATCGTCTAAAATCTACCGATGAACCTAAATTTCGCCGTAACGAAAACCGATCCTTCCAGCAAAGGGAGGATAGGGACGATGCAAACGTCGCGTGGGCCGATCGACACGCCTGTCTTCATGCCGGTGGGGACGCAGGCGACCGTTAAAACTCTCGACCCGGAGGAGGTGAAAGCGCTTGGCTACGACATCATTCTCGCCAATACATACCACCTCTGTCTGCGGCCCGGACATCAAACAATAAAAGCGATGGGTGGACTCCATGATTTTATGGGATGGAGAGGCTCTTTGCTTACCGATTCCGGCGGGTTCCAGGTCTTTTCCATGAAAGACCTTGTGAAAATAACAGAGAGCGGGATAAGGTTCGCTTCCCACCTCGACGGATCGCGCCACGACCTTACTCCTGAGTTCGCCATCGAGGTACAGGAGGCGTTAGGCGCGGATATCATAATGGCCCTCGACGAGATGGTAACGCCCGACAGTTCGGATGATTACGCCCGCGAGGCGTCCCTGCGATCCACAAGATGGGGCGAGCGGTGCCTCAACGCCCGAACCCGCTCCGACATCGCCCTGTTCGGCATCACCCAGGGAGGGTTCGACGAAAAGCTAAGACAAGAGAGCGCCCAGCAGATCGTAAACCTCGGCTTCGACGGTTACGCCATAGGCGGTCTTAGCGTGGGAGAGTCGAAAGAAATTATGTCTGCGATGGTAGATGTTACAACACCGATCCTGCCGGAGGATAAGCCGCGATATCTGATGGGCGTGGGGACGCCGGACGATCTGGTGCGGTGCGTCGCGCAGGGGATCGACATGTTTGACTGCGTTATGCCCACAAGGAACGCAAGAAACGGATATCTTTTCACATCGCAAGGGAGGGTGGCTATACGCAACGCCAAATACGCAAAGGATGAGTCGCCCATCGACCCTGAGTGCGACTGCTCCACCTGCTTAAGGTTTACCCGCGCCTACTTGCGTCATCTTTTCATGGCGGGCGAGATTCTGGCGCTGAGGCTTAACACAATCCACAACCTTGGTTTCTATAAACGCAGGATGGATAAAATCAGGGATGCGATCCACGCAGGAGAGCTGGGGCGCTGGGCCGATAGCCTGGAAGATCAATGACACCTCCTGTCGGCGTCTATATCCATATCCCTTTTTGCCGCCATAAATGTTTCTATTGCGATTTTCACTCCGTGACAGACAGCGAAGGGCTGATCGCGGAATATGTAAACGCCGTCGTGTCCGAAATAAAGTATAGAGCTAAAGCGGACGGGGGCCACCGGGTGGCCTCCATATTTTTCGGAGGGGGAACGCCATCACTTCTAAAACCGGCCCAGGCGCAAAAAATAATAACCGCCGTAACGAAAAATTACGAGGTGGAGCCCGGCGCTGAAATAACAATCGAAGCCAATCCAGAAAGTTTAACACCCTCAAAACTGCGCGGCTATTTGGAAGCCGGGGTCAACCGCGTATCCATAGGCGTTCAATCGTTAAACGACGATCTGTTAAAAAGGCTCGACCGGATACACAGTAAAGAGCAAGCGCTCACGGCGATTAAACAGGCTTTTGACGCAGGTTATATAAATGTGTCGGCAGATATGATGTTCGGCTTGCCGGGGCAGAGCGTTAGTGGCTGGCAGAGCGTTAGCGGCTGGATAGAAGAGCTGGATGAGTTGACGGCGAGTTTTCCGTTGAGCCATATCTCCTGCTACCAGCTCACCCCGGAGCCGGGAACCCCCCTGGGCAGGCATGTGGCTAGAGGATCGATTGAATTACCGGAAGATGGCGCCGAATTTTTTGACAAAACAGAGCGGTTCTTAGAAAAGCGCGGGTTCGGCCATTACGAGATTTCGAACTACGCAAGACCTGGATACGAGAGCGTCCACAACGTAGGTTACTGGGAGTACCGAGACTATATCGGGATCGGAGCGGGCGCCCATTCCTTGATGGAAGGGGAGAGATGGGCGAACGTAAAATCAATCGCGCCTTACATAGCGAAGATAAACAGAACCGGCCACGCCGTCCGGCGGAGAGAGAGCCTCACGAAACAGATGATCCAGACTGAAAAGCTAATGCTCGGCCTGCGGTTAAAAAAAGGGATTTCTCTAGAGGGCATTGCGATAACCAAAGGCATTACTAAAATGCTCTCTACCGGTATGCTAAAAAAAACCAGAACCCACCTGCTCGCCACCGCGAAAGGATGGAGAGTTTTGGACAGCACGCTTGCGGAGCTTTGAGTATTGCATTTTTTGAATTACAATGAAAAACCGATCAAATATTTATTATTTAATATGAATCAGTCACAAACAGACAAACTAGTTTATTCCTATGCAAAGGAATTTCTTTTAGGCCTAGAAATAGATGGACTGACACCAAAACTTCTAAATAAATATTTACGGCCCGAT
>DRJW01000231.1 GCA_011052055.1 Nitrospirota bacterium | reverse complement strand
ATCTTGTAAAACAACTGGCTAACGCATCCACGCACGGTTTTTGTCGTGTGCTTTATAAAGTATGATTCATTTTGTTTTAATGGCTCTTCGGACAACCAGATTACCATCGCTTCGACTTTGTAGGTCAGATCCGGCTGGTTCTTTGGATGGACGAGCATATCTCCACGGCCTATGTCGATCTCGTCGTCAAGACAGATGGTGACAGGCTGAACGGGGAAGGCGTATTCCAGGTCGCCGTCTAAACTTACGATTCGTTTAACTTTGCTTACTTTCTTTGCAGGCAGGGCCATCACCTCGTCGCCGACCCTGACAATGCCCGAAGAAACTGTTCCGCAAAACCCTTTAAAACCTTGACCGGAGCGCGATACGCGTTGCACGGGAAAACGAAAATCAATGACGTTTTTGTCTCCACTGGTATATACAGACTCCAGATGCTGTAAAAGCGACTCACCTTTGTACCAGGCGGTGTCGCCGCTTTTATTGACCACGTTATCGCCCTTGAGGGCGCTTAAGGGAATGAATTTTATATTTTTGACTTCAAGCTTGTCGCAAAAGACGCTATATTCCCCGCAAATTTTTTCAAAGACCTCTTCCGAATAATCCACAATATCCATTTTGTTCACCGCGACAACGATATGGGAAATCCCAAGCAATGATAAGATGAATGCGTTCCGTTTAGATTGCGTTGTCAACCCCTTGCTGGCGTCTACGAGCACAATGGCAAGGTCTGCCGTAGAAGCTCCGGTCACCATGTCGCGGGTATATTGCTCATGTCCCGGCGTATCCACAATTATAAAGTTCCGCTTCGGGGTTGAAAAATAGTGATAGGCGACGCCTGTGGAGCTCTCCTTGCTGGAGCCGTTGTCTTTGGCCACTTTTGGTTGATCTTCATAAACCTTTGCGTCATCTAAAAGGCGCCCGATCAGCGTAGATTTCCCGTCATCAGAGTTTCCGACCATGCTAATCCGTAAAAGTGCAGAGTTTAAGTTGCGCTCAAGGAACTTATTGATATCCATTTAAATACGGTCTTCTTTTTTATTGTTTTCTATGGAGGGATCGCGATGACGGCCAGCGGTCCGCGCGCCTGTCTCTGATCGCCGCCGGGTCACTATCTCTTCGATTATCTGCCTGGCCGATACAGCTTCCGATCTTACCGCCACAGCGCAGTAGCGGCGCTCTAAAGTAGGAAACCTGCACAGCGCCGTTATTGCGCCGTCAATGCCGACCTGTGTTTGGTCATATATGGGGATCAGGTTTGTGTCGTCTGGTTTGACAAGCCGCTCCCTGGCAAAATAAAATGGCGCGACCGGAATCGATTCCATGTGGATATAGTGCCAGATATCAAGCTCGGCCCAGTTGGAGATGGGGGAAACCTGAATGGACTCTCCTTGATTTATACGACTGTTATACAAGTTCCATATTTCATGACGCTGGCCTTCGGATTCCATCTGGCCGAACTGATCCCGGAATGAGTAGACACACTTTTTCGAGCGCGATTCTTCTTCCTCACGCCTTGCTCCGCCGATGGCGGCGTCAAAGCCATGTTCGTGTATGGCGGTGAGGAGAGCCTCTGTTTTTAGCGCCGAGTGACATCTGACGCCGCTTAAATCGTCCAGGCTGGTTTCCTGGCTAAGCGCGTTGTCGTCTTCATGAACGATCAAGCCAACCCCCATCTCTTTGCAAATCCGATCCCTGAAATCATGCATATCCGGGAATTTGCGGGTCGTGTCTATATGCAGAAAAGGGAATGGTATCTTGCCCGGATAAAAGGCTTTTCTCGCCAGAGAAGCGAGAACAGAGCAATCTTTGCCCACAGAATAGAGCAGAGCCGGATTCTGAAACTCCGCCGCCACTTCACGGATAATATAAATACTTTCCGCCTCAAGGGTTTTTAATGCCGACAATCTGTATCTTTCCATGTTTGCCTGATAATTGAAGTTAATTGATCGTAAAAGACTCTCTTCTGGAAATTCCCTCAAGCAGGTTTCATGATTCTGTACGCCACCTTTACGGCCATTGAAATCAAAATCGCCGCAGTCACACCCGTTACGTTAAGCAAGAAATCGCCAATTTTCACTGCTCTATCAGATGAGAAATATTGCAACGTCTCCGCCGATGCGGCGAAAGCGATTAAGGCAATTACCAATATCAGAAAATCATAATCTCTAAATGTTATGAATGTTAACAATCCCAAAATGAAAAATATGGATAAATGAGCCATCTCATGTGTTTTTGCCCAGTCGCTTCCATACACTTCTCCTAGCGGGTGAAAGTGAAAGGCCGAATCCTTACTAATAATATTATTCGCAAACACCTCTGCGGTCTTGTAAACACTTAGCGTTTCTTTCGATTCCTGAAACTTTCTCATTGCGCTATGTGGAGCCAAAATGGCCGCAATACTTATAATGCTTGCCACTACCAGCAAAGCGGTTAAATACCGATTTTGCGGCGTCCAAAACAGGAGATAAAATATGAATGTAAAACTCAGCGCCCAAAGCATGGCTAAAAAATATTTCATTATAGTAAAACGATACTTCTCCACCACTGAATGAACTGATAAATTCTTGATATACATTGATCCGGAGCTTCTAAATAGCCCGATAATAAGCTCCATTTCATTTATTCCCTCGTTAACTCCAAACGCTTTCTCATACGTGCCCCAGCCATTGCTCCATCCATCACCAAAAACCTCATGTGGATAATTCCATATTTTTTTACCTGAATCATTTTTTGAAACCAGTAAAACTCTTGGCTCCTCCCAACTCAATTTTCCGCGTATTATATTTTCAATTTTCACGTCACACTTTACAGCGATACTTGAATAATCTTGCGCAGATTTAATAACTTGTTTGACAAACACTGACGACCCGGAGTTAGCTTGAGCAAGGCTTAACAAGCCGGGCTCAGGCGTATTTATCATCGCAGACTTATTGTCATGCTTTACCCACCCTTCCAATGAATCGAGGAAATTACTGTTAACAATTAATTCTGGTCCAATTGAGTCGTATCTACCCACATAGTTAAACAGCAATATTGTCAGTGTGATTAGCAGTAGAACTACAATCAGAGTTAATTTATACATCGATTGTCTCGTATAACTCAGGCGTATTTTTTACGCTGAATGATCATTAAAATTAATTTGTATATCCCATTTGCCTCCGCAATTTAATTTCTCTGCGATAAAGGATGTCGGGGGGGCATCTTACATAATTGCTTTGGCCGCGAAAATGAGCGAAAAGCCGCCATGCAAGAAAGCGAGGCAAAACACCAGCAAGCATGGTAGTAAAACTGCGCTGAGGACGATTTTGACTCGACAACGAAGCATGGCCCCTTCCCGGTCGATTGTAGCAGAAATGGATTATTAAAGGCTCCTTTAAATCGAGGCATACCTATATTCTACATACGTCAATATTTACAGGGATTGATCCTGCAAGATAAGACCAAAATTTCTATAGGAAAAAAGGTTACAAACTGTCCTAGGAGAAACGAAAACAGGAAAGCGAAGCGTTTCTGGCTATTTTAACAGGGAAGAATCAGCAGGTCGTTGAAAAACTGTTTTCAGCGGCCTGATGTCAGCGGT
>DRJW01000230.1 GCA_011052055.1 Nitrospirota bacterium | reverse complement strand
TCAAAATCGTCCTCAGAGTAGTTACTACTACGCTTGCGGCTATTTTGTCTCGCCGCCTCGCCTGACGACTTTTCGCTCGATTTCGCCACGAAAGCGCTTTTTAGAGGCTCCCATAATTTCCCGGAGATTTTGTTTGTCAGGAGAATCCTCATCGCCATTTAAATACTTGATAAAGTAAAAAATAGAATGATACTATCCCGAAAGGGTTATTTAAAACCCGAAAGGGTTATTTAAAATATTTGGGGTTACTCCTGTTTTTACTTTTAACTGTAGCTGGTTTTAGCAGGCGCAGTTAACGCTCATTCCGGTGGTCGAGGTTTTTATAGAAATCTGCGTTTGGGGGAACGGACGCTATGGGTGGAATCTTGCGGCGCGCTCTGGCGTTGTGCTCTATCAGAAGTAACGTGGCGATATCTGTCGGTAGCAAAGCGCTCAGGCTCGTCAATGTTAAGCGCAATTTTTCCGGGTTCGAGCTCGACGCCTCTTTTTCCTACAAATCAATCTCCGGATCCAGTATTGATCCTGGAAATATTCCGGCGATCATTTCCGATTCGGGGATGGCCGGAAACGGGTTCGTCAAAGCTAATGTAATCGACCTTGCCTGTGGGCCTGTTTTGTTCAATAAAATTGTCGATATCCCAAAGATGCGAAAACAGGAGGCTATTACCGCTTTAAAATTCATCGAACGGGACGCGGCGCCTTTTTCTCTTACTGAAGCTGGAGCGGACATATGGATTTTGGGCGAAGGAGGAGCTCCGGGCAAAATACGAGTAATGTTATCCGCGCTTTCGAAAAATGAAATCCTTAAACGCAAAGACAGGTTACGAAACTCAGGTTTAAACTTTTGCGGTGTCTCGACCGTTACGGCCGGTTTAAGCGCCCTTATACGCCACAGCAGGCGTATAGACACGCGATCCACCGTTCTGTTCGTGAACATAGGAGACGATTACACAGGAATTTATATCCTGAAAGATGGCGTTCCGGTTTTTACAAGAGAAACACAGATAGGCGCAGGCCATTTCCCGCAAGCGATCACCCACAACTCCCGCCGTGGGCCCAACGGCCCGATTGAACTCGAAGAAGCCCAATCCATTCTGGTAAATTACGGCCTGCCACTATCAGAATCGTGGGCTTGCCCCCGGCTCGACGCGCGAAAGATGAAAGAGTATGTCTCTCAACCGTCGCATCGGCTCGAATCTGAAATATCGCGATCCATCGAGTTTTACCGCAATACGCGCAATGCCAGCGCTATAGATCAGGCCTTGCTTATCGGCGAAGGCGCTTTGCTGAAAAATATGGATGGTTTCGTGTCTGAAGCGGCGGGTGTTGATTTTATCGTTTACGATCCGTTTGACGACTTTATCAAAATCAAAACCGGCGATCAAACCATCTCTTCCGTTTCGCATTGCGGACCGGCCCTGGCCTCTTTGGCTGGACTGGCTATTGACAGGGGACGGACTCTCAACGTCGCCAACCTGAAAAATCGACGCAGGGCGGCCTTGCTTATACGAAGGCATCCTGCGCTCACCGGATTAACGGCTCTGATTCTTATGATGACCATAGCATTTTCGATATGGTCAATCATGATTTCAAAGATCGATGAACGGATATACCTTCTCTCACAGAAGGTTTCTTCACTTAAAAGGAAATCTTTTTTATACGAAAATCTTTTATCCAGGCTTGCGGTGGCCGAAAACCGCAATCGTGGTTTAAAAGATACGATCGACAGCTATCCACAACTGTCGGGAGTTGGTCACGACTGGAATTTGATTTTTAGCGATATAGCCTCCAGCATGCCGGCCAATAGCGCGCTGACAAAATGCTCTATAGATTTCAGCGACGACGCGCCCATCTCCGGCCTGAAGAAAAGAAAAGGCCCAGGGGGAAATCGGGTCAGGCTCGAAGGAATAATAGTGGGCGCCAATCCAGACCGGATAGCCGAACTCACCCAGATATACTACAGGCTTTCATCCTCGTCTCTTTTCAATTCCATCTCAATAGGCAAGACGGTCAGGACGACTGATAAAAACACCGATACGGAAATGCTAAACTTCGAAATATGGGCCGGCCTGCCGTCAGGATCGTCAAAACTCGCATCTCCCTCGCCTTCCATTGGACAGCAGGGATCATGAACGCCATAGGCCGCATTTTCCCAGGGCTTACTTTCCGGGAAAAGCTGTTTGTCGCATTGGCCGCAGCGACGGTTTTGTTTACGCTGGGGCGGCAATTAGTCTTTGAGCCTTTATACGGGAAATATTCAAGCAAACGGATCCTGTTAAAAGAGCTTATCGCTCAAAAGGCGCTGTTAACGTCCCGCTTAAAAGAAATTGACGCTTTACAGACCAGATTGAACAATGAAAATGAAAAAAGCGATTCTTTTAAAAAAGAGATAGCTACCTTGAGTGGCTCTGTGATGCAAAACGGTCAGCTTAAAGCTGTGCTCGATCTTTTAGGGGAGATGGCCAGAGAAGAGAAGATGAGCCTGCTGGATATGTCGGTCAATCTTGAGCATGTAGCTGGCGATTTACCTGCGCCAAACGGCCATGGCCGCAAAGAGGCCTCACCTGTTTTATTCCATAAATATCTTGTTACCCTGTTGCTGGAAACCAGCTACAAGTCTTTTTCCCGGTTCATGCAGAGGCTTTCGACTCTTGCGCTTGGCATGTCGATATCCAGAATAGACCTTTCGTCCGATCCAATGGCCAATAGCCATGGATTAACAGCCAGGCTCAACCTGGAGCTATACAGCTCATTATGATATATGGGCGCCTCAGGCCAATATATCCAGCGCTGGCCGCGCTTGTAATTTTATTTCTGCCCGGCGTGAGCTCCCACGCTTTTCATGATAATGAACGCGATCCTTTCAGGTTCGGCTCCGCTCGCTCTCCGCAACCTGCGTATGAGCCTGAAGAAGGTTACGAGGGGGCCGTTTTGCAGATGATCCTTATAACTGATCGACACCGGATCGCCATATTCAACGGGCGTAAATATACAGAAGGCGCCTCTATAGGCGAATATACAATAACGACGATTGAACTCGACAAAGTGACTATAGAAAACGGAGAAGACAAAATAGTAATTAACCCATATAGCCGGTAGACCCAGATGAAATATTTTTTTTGGCCTGCTTTATTTCTGGTAGCCACGGTTTTATCGTGCGCCACTGATAAAGCTAGATATGAATATCGGGAGGCTGACTACTCACCGCCAGATGTAAGCGACGCCAAATACGGGCCCATCCCTGAAGAATTCAATATCAACCGGGGCCCGGACAGAAAAACCATCGCATTCGATAAGAAGCTGAGCGCCCGTAACACGCCGGCTGAAATCACCATTAATATATCCGATCTTGAGCAAGCCTACGGACGGAGCATGATGGTTTCCATGAACTTGACAGGCGTGACAGTTGACACCGCCATACGGACGCTTGGTGAGGCGGTCGGTTTTAACTTCGCGATCCACCACGATATTAAAGGCGTCCAGGCGTCACAACTTGTTATCGAGCAGGCGCCCTGGCTCTCCGCTCTGGAGGCGATCGTCAGATCCAACGGCCTGGCGGCCACCATAAATGGCGCCGATATTTTTTCAGGGAACCGGAAAGCCCGGCATATAACTAGAGAAGATATAATTTTCATAAGCGCGTATGAATACCTGAGCGCCGAAAGGGAGCGAATTAACGATGAGGCGGAAGCTTCAGAGCGAAAAGCGAGCCGCGAGCGGAAAACGGAGGAGGAGTTGGCCATAACAAAACGGATCAGCGATTTAAACAGCGCCCTGACAAGAAGTTACCGGTTTAAATACGCGGATCCATCCGAGGCTTTAAACTTTCTTCGGACGCTTTATACCGGCAGATCACAACAAACCGGACGCGCCGGCTCGAACATTACCTCCGCCACCGGCGCTTTTTCCAACAATGCCCCGACACCCCCCCAGGTCACGCCCGCAAACGGCGGAAACGGAATAGTATTCGCTCTTTTCAAAGCGGAAAACCTGATAACCGTTACCGCTCCATCCAGGTTGATGGCCCGGATTATGAACTCCATAAAAGAAATCGACGTTGCGCCTAAACAGGTTTTCATAGAAGCGAGGATTGTCGAAATTCAGAGAAACGTCATTCAGGAGCTTGGGGTTCAATGGGGCGGATACAAGTATACCGCTACAGGCCGGAATTTCCCGAATACAATAGGAATAAGCGGCGGTAGCGCGGATCAGGGTGGGTTCGCCTCCAACATCGTCTCTCTTCCTCCGCAAAGCGCGGTCGATCCGGTCACAGACAGCCTGTTGGGAAGCGCGCCGGGTGGAGTCATCGGATTTACTTTAGGAGGAGTGACCGGCACGTCTTTGCTACACGCGAGGCTTTTCGCCCTGGAGCGCGACGGATCGAGCCGCACCCTTTCCAATCCGAAAATTCTCGTCCTCAACGGAGATGTGGCGACGATAAAATCGGGAAGGGAAATCCCCTATCAATCAAGCTCCGCGAACACAGGAGTTAATGTTTTGTTCAGGGAGGCTGTCATCTCGCTGGCCGTGAAACCGAATATTATGAGAAACAACAAAATCAGAATGAAAATAAAGGCGAGAAAAAACGAGGTGGATCCGGCCCTTAGCGTTCAGGGGACTCCGTCGATCAAGAAAAAAGAGATTTCCACAAGCGTTGTCGTCGGGAACGGAGGCTCGGCTGTCCTCGGTGGAATGTTTGAGAGTGAAGACAGCGATTTTAAGGATCGCGTGCCCTGGTTTTACAAAATACCGTTGGTCGGCGCTCTTTTCAGGAGCAAAAGAAAAGTAGATAACCGGTTGGAGCTTTTGGTCTTTATCACACCCACCATAATCGATCAGGAAAGCGTCCAATGAGACTGTCAATGTTCCCGGTTTCGGCGCTTATCGTTGTATCTGTTTTTTATTTTCCCGCCCATTCTTCAGAAATCAGAGCGCAAAAGTCTGAAATGGCGGGAGAGATTCCAGGTGGCGCCGGACATGCCAGGCAATTATCGTTCGGGAGCGTGACGCCGATTGATATTAATCCTGACCTGATAGCGAGAGGCGACAGACTTGATTTATATAAGATAGCGGACGATAGCCTAAATTTTGCCACTAGAAAGCCTGCCTTAAAGCGCGTCGGAAGCTTGTTTGTCTTGTCCGGCTCCGGCTCTGCGCCTATCGGCAAAGTCATAAAATTGTCGGAGGAGATAGGTGGAAAAGCTTACGTGGCTTTCACTCTACCGGCAAGCCGTCAGCTGAATAAATATTTGCCTTTCCTTAAAAGTATGGCCGATATATTTCCTGCGAAACCTGAAACCGGGCCGGTAAAAATTGCGGTTATCGACGCCATCAATCCTTTTGGCGACAGAACCGAGCTGACGGACGCTTTATTTGAAGACGCAATCCTCAGGATTTGTGAGCGGCCCCAGTTTTTATGCGTGAATCGTAGCGATGTCGCCGGAGTTTTAAGAAAGCGCCGGATAACCACATCCCGAAATATCGATTCCGCAATAGAGCGCGAGCTTTTGTCGAAACTGGGTGTTGAAGTGATTGTGACAGGCAATGTTACGCGGCGTGGAAAAACGATCAGTTTTCTCCTTCGGGCGCGGTCTACCAGAGACGACGCCCAGCCGCGCCAGGTGTGGCGCCTGTTCAGGTTGCCTGAAAGCGCGACGGGCGTGTTGTCCAAGCCTTCAACGATCACTTATCGTGGTTTGGCAAATGAGCGTGGCCGGCTGAAAATAAGATTGCTCGATGTAGAGTCCGCCGATGGATTAAAGGTTGAACACTTTTTTTACAAAACTCTTTCAGATCATTTCGCCTCCGACAGGATTGACGTAAAAAACGTCCGGCCCGTAGATTTTTTCATAAAATTGAACGGCGCCGTTTACCATCATGACGGCGACGGCCTGTTCTATCGGGGCTCCGTAACGGCGGGGAAGATTAAAATCACCGCAGGTTATTATCCTGAGATAACGATAGACGGCGAGACGAAAATATTACGCGAATCGCCCGTTCAAAAAACATTCACGATATATGTGGGCAAAGGCGATAATTTTCATCTGGATATAATCGGAACAGTGGAAAAAGGGTTTGCGATAATCGCTGGTGACTCATACCTGAGCAAAAAGGATATCTCGACGAATTGAAAAAATCTTTTTAGTGATTGCCGGGGATTTTAGCGATTGCCGGGAAAAAAGAAATTAACTGTGGCGACCCTGTTATTTTGGCAGGCCTTTATCAACAATCTCTCTGAAATCTTTCCCTGTCTTGAAAAATGGAACTTTCTTGGCCGGCACATGCACCTTCTCGCCCGTCTTCGGGTTTCGCCCTTCTTTTTCAGCGCGGTGGCGCACCCTGAAAGAGCCGAATCCCCGGATTTCCACTTTATCGCCTCTTGCGAGAGCTTCGATAATACTGCCTGTGAAGATATTGATAATGTCTTCTGCCTGCTGCTTCTTGACGTTAATTTTTTCGCCAAGCTTTTCAGCCATCTCAGATTTAGTCATAAATCTCCCTCACAAGACTTATTCCGAAGAAGTTAGTTTGGATACTATTTAAACCTACAATGGAGTACAGGCTTAACTCTAACAAAAACATAGATATCAGTCAATTCAAATAAATACAACCCCCATCCTGGCCCATCCGGGCCCATCCGGCCATTTCAGTCCGAATTTCGAATGTACCCGCAAGAGAAAAAGCTCAATTGAGTTTCTCCTCAAAGTTCTCTTCAAAATGAGTATCAACGTAATTGTCTATCATCTCATTAAGCCGATCCTGAAAGTAATCTATATCGGCGATATCGGTAAGGTTATCGAGAAAGTGCCGCGTAAGGGAGTGAACCATAGCCTCAACTTCCTCCAGGCAGGCTTCTTCATCGCTTAAAATCCCGTTTAATTTGCTAATGACTCTGCTAATCTTATCTTGATCCATTTAATTTCCCGCTTTTGTTTTCTATCTGAAAGTAATACCCATTATATAAATAATCGCTTATCAATCAACGCTTTTTTTAAAAATTATTTTTCCTCGGCGAAAATCGCCTCCAGAGCTTCTGGTTTTAATATCACAATCCTCTTGCCTGCCGCCTCGATTATCCCCTTCTCACGCATTTTTTTGAGGCTCCGCTCCACTACCTCGAACGAAGTCCCTATTATTTCAGCCAGATCCTGCCTGGTCAACGGCAAGATAAGCTCCAGGCCGTCGCCTAGCTCCTCGCCGATCTCCCGGCTCAACTTCGTAAGAAACCTGGCCAGCCTTTTTTCCACCGATTGAACCGCAAGAGAGCCCATGTTATCGACAAACTCCCTCAATCTCAAACCCAGCCCGACAATCATTTGTATCAAAGAGTCTGGATTTTTCTTGAGAAAATCTATAAAAGGGGCGGCTGGAATCGATACGGCGGCAGTATCCTCCAATGCGATTGCGGAGGCCGGGTAAGGCAGTTTATCTATAACGGCGATTTCGGCCACGGTGGCTCCTTCCCCAAAAATACCCATTATCGCGTTTTTACCACTCTGAAACTCTTTGACCACCTTGACCCGCCCTGAGGCGATTACAAACATCCTTTCGGCTTTATCCCCCTCCTGGAACAATCGCTCACCTCTTTTATATGATTTCCATGAGATCTTTTTCTCTAAACAGGCCATGTCCTCTTTTGCCGCAGTAGAAAAAAGCCCGGCTTTTTGAAGAGTGTCAATCATTGCTTTTTTCATAGCCTCTATAGCCAGTACAGGCTTAACCCGTGTTTGCCAAGATCATTCCGCCCGAAGGAGAGACCAGACAATTTCATTAAATATGATTTTGGTCATAGCGTACTTTTGCAGGACGAGTTATTGATTAACTTGTAAAACATAAAAGCGTATTATCTTAATTATCGCAAGAAAGAGCAAAGGTAAAAATGGATAAGTATACAAAACTGTTTATAAAGGCTTCCGTCCTGTATCTTGGCCTCGGAGTTTTGTTCGGCTTATATATGGCCGCAACACAGGTCGTCTGGGACGAGGCCAGGTTCATCCATGTTCATATAATGCTTCTCGGTTTTTTGGCGATGATGATCTATGGAGTGGCGTATCATATCCTGCCCCGGTTTAACGCCGTCCCCCTGCTATACCCGTCATGGGTGCCGATTCATTTCTGGCTGGCCAACATCGGGCTTTGGGGCATGTGCGTATCATACGCTTTTGGAGGCCCCTATTCCAAGGGGCCTGTACAGGTTTTGTTCGGTATTTTCGGTACGGTTGAAGCGGCGGCGATTTTTATATTTATACTAAATATTCTCAGTGTGCTTAAATCCACGC
>DRJW01000229.1 GCA_011052055.1 Nitrospirota bacterium | reverse complement strand
GTAAGCAGTATCAAATGTCATTGAATTTTGCTGTATCCGGTGGCAATTAAGTATGGCGGCCCAGGAATAGAGAACCTAGATGATGTTATTCGGTTTTATTTGTTTCAATCCTGTCCATCTTCCATTGCCTTCGTCTAAGACAAGCCATATTTCATCATATCTATTCTCAGGGCAAATAATATCTTTCTCGTACATATCAAAGGTAGATTTATCAAAAATTGGTGATGCGACTCTAATGACCAAAAAATACTTATCATGCGTCTTATACCCTTCAATTTTAGTAGCTTTTTTATCTAGTAAAGTATTCAACACTTCTATTAGATCATTTGCGCACATGATACCGTGCGCGGTTGGTGTTGATCTGCCTAATAACAATTTAGCTTCTTCCTTGTCATGCCATAGATGAGCGATCTCAACTCCAATTTTTGAGTTATCACTTTTATCAATTAACGTAAAATCCGGTTTGTCTGAATGTTCGAGCTCCTCCAGCGGCTTTGGATATGCCTCGATAAAATATTTTACCGCATATTTTTCCAGCAGGATTTTTTCGGTTGTTGTCATAATGTGAAACCTTATTTAAATTGAAACTTATGAAAAACTCCTTGAATCAAAACAGATCATTCAAGCCTGGTTTCCATCATATCCAGGCAGACCCATATCAGCGTGGACAGGAGGGGCGCGTAAAAATAGATGGATGTCTCCAATGGTAAACCGAAGAAAGATTCGCCAAGTTTCATGTAAGGAGCAACAGCGCTCACAAGCGCCACCCCGGTAACAATCAAAAAAAGTTTTGCAATCGATTTCATTTTTAAGGACAACACCTGAACAGCCACAGCGCCTGCGGAAAAGATAACCGCCATCGCAAGGTAGGTAAACATAAAGTGCGTCACCCATATTTCATTGTCGATCAGATATTCGTTGGCGGCGGTGTCAATGATATGAATCAAGACTCCGCCTATGGCGCCTGCCACCGCGCCGATCAGCCCGCCCAATATTCCGTTGCGGAAAAAAGCAGGAACCGAAACGGTGAAGATACCTAAAACGGCCCACGCCACAACCTGATAAGTCTGCAGAGACGCCAACTGTATCAACTGGCCTTCGTCCAGCATAATTTTCAACTGGGCGCCTGCGAGCCCGGCCACCGCCGAAACAACCGCCAGCATAACGGGAAGGGGAAAACCGGCGTCTGTTTGGCGCAGATGATCGGAAATCGCAAAACCCTGCGCTGAATTCGAGCCGGATATGGCTCCATCACGCTCGTTTTTCAATTGCCTGGCCTGTATCTCGACCTGGCGTCGGTCTCTTTCCAGCTTTCTTTGCTCATACTCCATTTTCGATTTCATCTTCGACAGCTTGTCCCCTTCGTCGAGCCCCAGATATTTTCCAAGAGCTGTCCTTAGCTGGCCCGCTGTCTGGAAACGCGCGTTAGGCTTTTTCTCAAGGCACCTGAAAACTATTCTGGCAAGCGCCTTGTCGCACTCTTCAAGAGGAGGCGGAGCTTTGTTGATATGCTGGTCTATCATTTCGCTCGCTTTATTGCTATTGAAGGCGATCTGGCCCGCGATCAGCTCGTACATGGTCAACCCCAGCGCGTATATGTCGCATCTTGCGTCCGGCTTTTCCCCCTGCAAAACTTCTGGCGCCATGTAGGCGAGGGTTCCGGCGATTTGCGGATGGTCGTCCGACTCGGACGCGAGTATTCTGGCGATTCCGAAATCCATCAGCTTGACTTCGCGCCTGGAGCTAATCATGATGTTGGCAGGCTTTATATCGCGATGAACCACGTTTTTTTTATGCGCGTAATCGAGAGCCGAGCAAACCTTGAAACCTATCTGGGCGACGATTTTCTGATCCAGCTTGTTGCCCGGCTTGCGCGACGCCATCGTAAGAAGATCGAGGCCTTTGATAAACTCCATAAGAAGAAACGCATACTCGCCATCCTGCTCGAAATTGATGAGCCTCATAATACAGGGATGGGTGAGCATCATCGCCACCTGCGCCTCAAGCTTGAGCGTTTCAACCGCTTTTTTATTCTGGCTGACGTTTTTCTTCAGCAGTTTTATGGCGACACGCCTGTCGAGTTGCTGATCGGAGCCGGAGTAGACCACACCCATTCCCCCCTCGCCTATTTTGGAGTTTATCTTGTACCTGCCGGAGAAAATGGAGCCTTCTTCAACTTCGATATAATCGGAGCGTGATCGCTCCATCTCCTCTGTGGCGCTTTGGGCGATCTGATCGGCCAGAACCGTTGTCTTTCGCGAAACTTCCATTTCCTCTGTATTTGACGAGAATATTGACCACCGGGGGCCCCTATGGCCTGCGCTGTGGCGGATGATTCAAAACAGGTTTAACTATAACATTTTCCGATAGATCGATAAAACCGAAAACCCGAATCACGGCGACAACACTTTGAGTTTGAGTTATTATCCAGAGCTATGGTTGAAAATCTGATTACCCTGGGTCTGGAAACATCATGCGACGAAACGGCGGTAGCCGTTGTGGAGGGCAGGTTTAACATTTTGTCATCGGCCGTCGCGTCGCAGGATGAGATTCATTCTAAATATGGCGGGATAGTCCCGGAGCTTGCCTGCAGGCGCCATGTGGAAATGATCCGCCCTCTGGTAAAAGAGGCTTTAAATATAGCCGGAATCAGACTTGACCGGGTAGGGCTGGTGTCGGCCACACGCGGCCCCGGTCTTGTGGGCGCTCTGCTTGTCGGGTTGTCCTACGCAAAAGCTCTGGCATGGGCCAGAAAACTGCCATTCGCCGGGGTGAACCATCTTCAAGGGCATGTAATGTCCGCGTTCGTCCAGCGGCCCGGCGCCCCGTTGCCGGCAGTGGCCCTGCTCGTTTCCGGGGGACACACCGAGCTTTTTCTGGTAGAGACAATCGGCCAGCTTGTCCATCTTGGCGGAACCCGTGACGACGCGGTTGGAGAAGCGTTCGATAAAGTCGCTAAAATGCTTTCGCTAGGTTATCCGGGGGGGCCTGTCGTTGAAAAGATGGCGGAGCTGGGGGAGCCTGTCTACAATATCCCTGTGGCAATGGCGAGAGCCGATACGCTCGATTTTTCATTTTCCGGCCCCAAGACAGCTGTAAAACAGTTAATCAACAAACTGGAGAAAGAAGGATCAGGCCCGATAAGCGCGAATATCTGCGCGTCATTTCAGCGCGCCGCCGTTGACGCTCTTGTCTTGAAAACCAGTCTCGCTATTGAAAAGTATAATCCCGCTTCAATCTTGATCGTGGGGGGTGTCGCAAGCAACGGCGCTTTAAGGCGCGCCATGAACAGGCTGGGGGAAGAGCGGAGCGTGGAGGTGGTTTTTCCCGATCCTATGCTTTGCACCGACAACGCTGTGATGATCGCCTCTGCGGGAGCCTGCGACTTCCTTAACGATCCACAAAACCGGGTCTTCCGCGATTACCTGACGCTCGACGCCGATCCGTCATGGATGCCCGGAGCCGAACCGCGCTGAATCATAAGGTCACGCGGGGGCGGCTGACTCTCACATTGCCACCATTTGTTATTTCGCTTTTGCTTTATCTTTCCCGGCCATCAGGTAGTCTATCACTCTTGCGAAATAACTGACATCCCTGGCGCCTCGAACCATAACGCCGTTAACGAAAAATGTGGGGGTGGACTGCACTCCCAGTTTTTTGGCCAGAGCTATGTCGGAGTTTATTTTTTTCTCATACGCCGGCGTTTTCATATCTTTTCTGAATTTTTCCTCGTTCATCCCAAGCTGTTTTGCGTATCTTGCATAATGCTTATTCGCATCGCCCTTTTTCCACTCCGCCTGCTTTGCCATAAGCATATCGTGGAATTGCCAGAACTTGCCCTGCTCTCCGGCGGCCATAGCGGCTTTGGCCGCGCTCCTGGCCACAGGATGTATCCTTTCCAGCGGATAATGTTTAAAAACGAATCTTATTTTATCACCATATTTTTTCCCCAGCGCTCTTATAATCGCCACTGATCTTGCGCAATAAGGACACTGAAAATCTGAAAACTCGACTACCGTCACCGGCGCGCTGGCCGATCCCTTTACCGGGGAGGCGCCGACTGGAACATTGATCCTGCTTTTAAGCGATTGTCTGAACTGGGCGTCTTCCTGTTCTTTTCTTTTCGCCATGTAATATTTTTGCATGGCGTTGTCTATCACTTCGGGATGAGTTTCAATATAGTTTTTTATTATTCCCTCTATCTCTTTTTTGTCAGCCGCGAACGAGGGCGCCGCCATAAGAAACGATAGAGCGAAGAAGGCAAAGTATCTGAACATAAAGCTGACATCTCCAGATTAATTGAATATTTTTTCGCCGTCCCACAATACCACGACAAGGTTCGAGCCTGAAATAATTTCCCTCGCGCTTGACGCGGGGCCTCGGAGATACCGGATCGAAGTCCGGTATGACAATTGCGCTCAGCCTGGCGCGTGAATTACCACACACTTTTCTCTCCCACCCTCAGGGAGGAGGAAATTGAACTTCGCCTTCGCGTGTTTCTCAATAGCCCCTCATCATTTATATCGCGGATATGGTCAGAATTGTTTAAGCTTAAGTAGATTCATCATAAAGGCTCCTCCATGAAACGTGGTTTGACGTTACTTGCTCTTGCGACCGCTCTTTTTGTCTCCACAAATCCGGCCCATGCGGAAAAACGGCGCTTCATAACGATCGGCTCTGGAAGCGTGACGGGTGTTTACTACCCCATCGCGGGAGCTATTTCCAAAATCGTCAACAAGCAAAGAAAAAAGCATGGGATAAGAGCGACTGTCGAATCAACGGGGGGATCGGCTTACAACGTCAACTCCATGTCCATTGGCGAGATGGATATGGGGATAGTTCAGTCCGATGTCGGTTTCCGGGCTTTTAACGGCGTCGGCGACTTTAAGGGAAGAAAAATAAGTAAACTCCGCTCCATCCTGTCGTTGCATCCAGAGCCTTTTCATATCATCGCCTCTGAGAAAAGTGGAATAAAAACTTTCAACGATCTGAAAGGGAAAAGGGTGAACATAGGCAATCCCGGCTCCGGCCAGCGGTCAAGCTCTGAAGCGCTCTTTTCGGTCACCCCTTTCGGGCTAAAAGACATGACGGTGGAGTCGCTTAAAGGGTCGGAAGCCCCCGATTATCTGCGCGACGGAAGAATAGACGCATTTTACTACACGGTGGGTATCGGCTCGGCCAGCATCATGGATATAGCCAGCGCCCATGTGATAAAACTTATCTCCATAGACGATTCTATTCTCGACAAGCTCAAAAAAGGACGGCCCTATTTCGTGCCTGTGGACATTCCCGGCGGCGTATATCCGAACAACCCTGACCCTGTACACACTTTCGCCGTCAAAGCCACGCTCCTTACAACTACCGATCTGTCGAGCGAAATCGTATACAACATAGTAAAATCGATTTATGAAAATTTCGACGAATTCATCAAAACCCATCCGGCTCTTGCTTCGCTGACGCCGGAGGACACTTTAAAGGGGATGAGCGCCCCTTTTCATCCGGGAGCGTTGAAATATTATAAAGAGCGCGGCTGGATAAAATAACCTGAAAGACTCTGGACAGATTTTTTATCGGCGATCAGAAAGGCTGGAGATGAACGACAGGCAAAACGATAAACTCAGAATGAACGCGGTGACTTTCGTCGACGATTGGGGAAAAGTCCGGCTTACCATATCCACATCGGACGACGGGCGCCCGTATATCGCTGTTTTAAGCCCGGCGGGGGAGATAAGCGCGCTGTTTAGCGTAACCCCGGATCAGGAGCCTTATATATCCAGGACAAAATAGACGGTTGGTTTTCTATACGGGCAAAGGAGAAAGTTTGAGCGCCGCCCCGTTATGGGCGTGGCCCAGCCACTCCCCTCCTCAGACAAGGGGGGGGAAGGCTTTGTTGAACGCACCCCCGGGCGTGAAGGAAAGGCGCAGAGGGGGAGTTCCATTAGGAAATATAAAATATGACTGAAGAAAAATTCACGATCAATCGGGAGACATCCGCGATGGCAGAGCAGGTCGTCGAGACTGAGACCGGCTCGCGCCATCCACGCGGATCAGCAATGGTTTTCATTACGGCCATTTGCCTCGGCTGGTCTTTATTCCAGCTTTCTGTCGCAAGCTTCGTGACCCTCGACGCGTGGCGCGCAAGGGTAATCCACCTCGCATTCGCCATAGTCCTCGCGTTCCTTCTTTTCCCGGCGCGTAAACACTCGAAAGCTAAAGATTACATCCCCTGGCATGACTGGGCGCTTGCTGGCATATCCGCGTTATGCGTGCTGTATATCATCTTCGATTTTAACGGGCTAAACCAGAGGCCGGGCATTCCCCTGCCCCGCGACATCGCTTTCGGTCTTTTGGGAATGGCGCTCATACTGGAGGCTTCCCGGCGGTGCCTCGGCCTGGCTCTTACCGGCGTCGCCTGCGCGTTTATAATCTATTCACTGCTGGGGCCCCATCTGCCAGATATCATCGCCCATCGCGGCTACTCCATAAGGCGAATCGTCGATCACCAGTTTTTAACCACCGAAGGAATTTTCGGTGTGCCGCTGGGGGTATCGGCGGCGTTCGTTTTTCTTTTCGTTTTGTTCGGGAGCATGCTCGAGAAGGCTGGCGCCGGGCAATATTTCATAGAGGTCTCCTACAGCCTTCTGGGGCGTTTTCGGGGCGGCCCGGCCAAAGCGGCGATTCTCTCTTCCGGGCTTACAGGGATGGTCAACGGAAGCTCCGTGGCCAACGTCGTCACCACCGGAACTTTCACTATTCCGCTTATGAAAAAAGTCGGATATCCGCCGGAAAAAGCCGCCGCCATAGAGGTGGCCGCCAGCACCGACGGACAGCTGATGCCGCCGATCATGGGAGCGGCGGCGTTTATAATCGCCGAGTTTTTGGGGATCACTTATTTCGAAGTTGTGCGGGCGGCCATAATCCCGGCGCTGGCAAGTTACCTGACTCTTTTTTATATAAGCCATCTGGAGGCGTTAAAGCTCGGCCTTAAAGGCGCGGCCAAAGAAGATGTGCCAAAGTTTTTCCCCACCCTCCTTCGCGGAGCCCATTACCTTGTGCCGGTGGCGACGTTAATCATATCGTTGTTGATTCTAAAGCAGTCACCCATCGCCTCGGCTTTCAACGCCATCATGGTTTTAATGGGGATCATGGTGATACAAAGCCCGTTAAAAGCGCTGGCAGGCGGCGGGCAGGCCTTCCCCGCCCTGCTCGAAGCCTTTACCGGTATCTACTACGGGCTTATTAACGGAGCGCGCAACATGGTGGCTATCGGAATCGCCACCGCCACCGCCGGAATCATCGTAGGAACGGTGACGCTGACCGGCCTTGGGCTGAGGGTCGTCGAAATCGTCGAAATATTATCGATGGGGTCTCTCCCGCTCATGCTTTTAATCACAGCTTTCGCCTGCCTTCTGCTCGGCATGGGGCTTCCCACAACCGCCACCTACATTGTCATGGCCACGCTGACGGCGCCGATCATTGTCACGCTTGGAGCTAATTCCGGAGTGGTTATCCCCCTGATAGCCGTTCATCTTTTCGTATTCTATTTCGGTATCCTCGCCGACGACACACCGCCGGTGGGTCTTTGCGCGTACGCCGCCGCCGGCATCGCAGGCTCCGACCCGGTGCGCACAGGCATCCAGTCGTTCACTTACGATATCCGGGTGGCCCTGCTACCGTTTATGTTCATCTATAACAACGAGATTCTGCTTATAGGCGTCACAAGTTATACCCATGGCATTTTCATCATGGCTATGACAGCGCTTGGGATGTACGCTTTCGCTTCTGCGACCCAGGGCTACGCACTCCTCGCTCTGTCGTATGTTGAGCGTATAATTTTACTTCTCGTCACCTGGCTGTTAATCAATCCTTACTTTTTCAACGGATTTATATCTTTGCCAAGCGCCTATTTTTATTGCCTGGCCGGTCTTGCGATTTATGGAGCTATCGTAGGCCGCCAGCTGATTGCTAGCCGTAAGGAGCCTGTATGACATTCAGAAAAATAAACGAACGGTCTCTTTTGTCCTAGAATATATAATCCGTTCGATTTATAAAATAGTATGACTCGATTATTTGTAATTGCAATTGCGCTGATGTGGGCGGCTCCGGTTTTCGCCAGCGACGATATCGCCATTCGCGCCACAGCCTCGCCCGACAGGCTTGCTCCTGGATATACGTTCCGGCTTGAAATCACCATAGAGGGGAAAGGCATCCGCTCTTTGCCCGATCCGAATATGCCGAGACTTAAATCTTTCGATATAGTCGGGCGCTCTTCCAGCCAGCAGGTTTCCATGTCTGGCCTTTCGGTGACCCTATCCAAAACCGTCGCCTACCAGGTGCGGGCGCCAAAAGAAGGAAAATACCAGATACCTTCCATCACACTGGTTTATGAAGGGAAAACATACAAAACCGATCCGATCGACATTACCGTCGATCCATCCGCGCCAGTACCGCAAAATCAGAAAAGAAGAGCGCCCCATGGCATGCCGGGCTTCCCCGGTCTCATCGACCCTTTTGCCGCTTCGGGAGGCGGCTCATTATTTGATCGCCATCTCAGGCTCGACAACGATGACCTGATGGTGAAAATGGATGTCGATAAAAAAACGGCCGTCCCTTACGAGCCGATCATAGCCACGTTCAGTTTTTACAGGGCCGTTAGCCTGTGGGAAAGCCCAAGTTATGAAAAACCGGCGTTCGAGGGATTCTGGGTGGAGAGCCTGCCCTTCGAAAATGGAAAAAACGAGCAGTTGTCTAAAGAGCGGATAGACGGCAAAGATTACATAGTGGCCAAAGTGCGCTACGCGATAATTCCGTTGTCGCCGGGGAAGAAAATCGTAGATCAGGCGACCCTTTCGATTTCCGAGGGGCCCTGGTCGGAGCGGATAAGGCTGAAGACAAAACCGATACCAAT
>DRJW01000228.1 GCA_011052055.1 Nitrospirota bacterium | reverse complement strand
GCGGCGTTTCTTTCGTTCGGCCTGTTTGTCTCCACCCTGACCCGAAACCAGATAGTCTCATCGGCTCTCAGTTTCGGCGCTCTCCTTGTTTTCTGGATAATATCGTGGGCGGCGGGAGAGAAATCTGGCGTACTGCCCGATGTTTTAAACTACCTGTCGATTTTAAAGCATTACGACCAGTTTTCTAAAGGCGTGATAGACACCCGCGACGTTATCTATTATTTCTCGTTTATCTTCATGTTCTTGTTTTTGACTTTCAGATCCCTGGAATCGAGGAGCTTTACCAGAGGTTAAACGATGGGAATAAAATTCAAACAAGGCTTCGGCATGGTCATATACGCGGCGCTGGTTCTGTCGATACTCGTCGTTGTGAACGCGATTTCGTTTTCTCATTACAGCCTGTTCGACCTGACCGGGGAGAAGGTATACACCCTGTCCGGCCAGAGCAGAAAAGTGGCCCGGTCTCTTAAGGAGAATGTCACCATTTACGCTTTCGACAAGCCGATGCGCTTTGAGCAGATCAAGGCTTTTCTCGACCGTTACGTTTATGCATCGAAAAAAATCAGGTATGAAATAATTGACCCGGACAAAAAACCGGCGATGGCGAAAAAGTTTAAAGTCATAGATTACGGATCGTATGTCGTCCAGACCGCTTCGGGAAGGGTAGAGTCCACAAAAAAAATGAGCGAGGAAGAGATAACCAACACCATCCTCAAAGCCACTACCGCCAGGCAGAAAAAAATATATGTCCTCCAGGGCCATGAGGAAAGGGATATAGCCAACCTCAAACCTCTTGGATGGTCGGGCGCGAAAAAAGAGCTCGAATCGGCAATGTACGTGGTCGAGCCTTTAAACTGGTTTAGCTCTGGAAAGATACCGGACGATTGCGACCTTTTGATAATCCCCGGCCCGCGAAATGATTTTCAGGAGGGCGAAATAAAACGGCTTGGCGATTATATGGACAAGGGAGGGAGAATCATGTTCACTCTCGATCCCTCCGCTTTGCCGAACATCGAGAGATTGTTGGGCGAATACGGTTTTATTTTTTATGACGACATAATACTCGATCCCCTGAGCCAGCAGATGGGGTTTGATCCGATGGTGGCGACCATCTCGTCCTACGAGGATCATCCCATCACAAAGGATTTCAAAACCGCCACGTTTTATCCGGTGGCGAGGTCGCTTAAGCTTAAGAGTCAAAACAACAAAAAAGCAGAGCTCAGACCGATAGGGCGTACAGCGAAACTAAGCTGGAGCGAGACCGATCTTAAATCTATCGAGGACAACGCCCCCGTCTATTCCAAAGCGGACGATATTCCCGGCCCCAGGACAATATCGGCGTCGGCCAAGTGGGATGTCGGCCCTTCCAGGCAAGCGAGGAAGATAGGGGAGAAAAACCGCCAGGGGAGAATGATCGTCACCGGCGACTCAGATTTTGCGTCCAACTCGACCGTCGCTCTTCTTGGCAACAGGGATATGTTCTTGAACATGGTCGCGTGGCTCCTCGACGAGGATGCGCGGATTTCCATACGCCCAAAGACCAGAGGTTTTAATCCGATCTTTTTTACTTCAGGCCAGTTGATGTTTGTTTTCTGGTCGGTGGTGGTGGCTATGCCGTTAATTGCGGCGATGGCAGGCGTTATTGTGATTATCCGGCGGCGGAAGGGATGAAACCGGGCAGGATTTATATAGCCCTTGCGCTATTGCTCGTGTTGTACGGCGCATATGCGTATTACGAGATGGCGATAGTAAAAGAGCGCGAAGCGGCGCGACAAGCCGAAAGTCTTCTGCTTTCAATCGAGCCGGAAAAAATCATAAAAATCGCCGTTAACGGCAGGCAAAGCTCATTCGTCCTCCAAAAAAAGGAAGGGAGATGGAGCGTCACCGATCCTGTGGAGGCGGAGGCGGACATAGATAAAGTGAATGACATTATAAATATGGCAAAAGACCTTACCGGCGAGAGAAAAATCACTGACGGCGATGGCGTAAAACTGTCGGAATACGGACTCGACAAACCAGCCACCGCCCTGTTTTACGAGGAAGGGGAGGGTGAGCCGCAAAAAATAATCGTCGGCGCTAAAAATCCTGCGGGGTCGGAGCGTTACGTCATGATCGGCTCCGGTCATC